>NZ_JVOR01000072.1:0-901 GCF_001054715.1 Acinetobacter sp. 243_ASPC
GCTTATGCCACAATTAAAGGTATTGAAGTCATGCGTGCACTACGTAAAGGACAAGCATCGTCATTTTATTATGGTCAGCCTCAGGGTGAAGTGTGTCTAATCAACAGGGTTTTCGGTCTCTAAGCACTTTTTAAAGGGAACATCATCGACTCAAATCACTATTTGCAACAGTGCCTTCCTGAATGGCTGGCAGGGCCATCTGGTCTGTGATGATTACAGTGGTTATAAAGCACGCTTTAAATCAGGCGATGTCATTGAGGTGGGCTGCATGGCACATGCACGTCGTAAATTTCATGAACTGCATGTGACCGGGAAAAGTCAGATCGCTGAACAGGCATTAGTGCTGATTCAGAAACTGTATGCCATAGAAGCAGAACTCAGGAAAAAGACCGATAGTACAGCAGAACACCGCCGCGAATACCGACAACAGCACAGCCAACCGGTGATGCAACAACTGTATGAATGGCTCAACCAACATGATCTGACGGTGCCATCGAGTTCTCCAACCGCCAAGGCGATCAATTACAGTCTGAAGCGTTGGCCAGCCTTAAGCCGCTATCTGGATGATGGCAATCTACCCATTGACAATAACTGGGCAGAGAACTCAATGCGTCCCTGGGCATTGGGCCGTAAGAACTGGTTGTTTGCAGGTTCGCTGCGCAGTGGACAGCGAGCGGCAAATATCATGACTTTAATCCAGTCAGCAAAGCTGAATGGCTTGGATCCGTATGCCTATTTAAGTGATGTGCTGAAAAAGCTACCGACACATAAAGTGACCCAGATTGAAGAGTTACTGCCACACTGCTGGAAACCTAAATCGAATTAAAAAATTGGTATGGGATTCAGCGGACGCTTACCTTATATCAAAGTGAAGGGGCGATGGACTTACCTGTATCGTGCA
>NZ_JVOR01000073.1:0-5517 GCF_001054715.1 Acinetobacter sp. 243_ASPC
CTTAGAGACCGAAAACCCTGTTGATTAGACACACTTCACCCTGAGGCTGACCATAATAAAATGACGATGCTTGTCCTTTACGTAGTGCACGCATGACTTCAATACCTTTAATTGTGGCATAAGCAGTCTTCATAGATTTGAATCCTAATGTGGCCCTGATGATTCGCTTTAACTTACCATGATCACATTCAATGACATTATTTTTATACTTAATCTGCCTGTGCTCAATATCTACTGGACATTTTCCTTCTCGCTTTAACCGTGATAAAGCATGGCCATAGGTCGCTGCTTTATCTGTATTGATGACCCGTGGAATTTGCCATTTTTTCACCGTATTGAAGATCTTTCCTAGAAAACTATAGGCTGATTTACTGTTCCGTCTAGCGGAAAGGTAAAAGTCAATCGTATGACCCCGTTGATCAACTGCACGATACAGGTAAGTCCATCGCCCCTTCACTTTGATATAAGTCTCATCCATATGCCATGAATGTAAATCTGTAGGATTACGCCAATACCAGCGTAACCGTTTTTCCATTTCTGGAGCATAACGCTGAACCCAACGATAAATTGTACTGTGATCCACATTTATGCCTCGTTCAGCGAGCATTTCTTGAAGTTCACGATAGCTGATGCCATATTTACAATACCAACGAACAGCCCAAAGAATGATTTCACCTTGAAAGTGCCGACCGTGGAAGGGATTCATCTGCTGTATCTCGAAATAAATAAGATATTTAGCTTATCATGTCAGCCTATTTGCAACAGTGCCTTATTTTGAATCATCTTGGTTATGAGATTACAGCTTCGACTGGTCGACCTCAAGAGTCAGAATATTTAACCTATCTAGGGGCGAGTGAAATTATTGATCGTATTGAATTATCTTCCCCAGGAAAGCCATTAAACAAAGAAGTTTGGGCTGGCGTAATTGATACTGTTGGAAGCCATACTTTAGCCAATGCATGTGCTAGTACAAAATATCGTGGTGCAGTTGCTGCGTGTGGTTTGGCAGGCGGAATGGATTTTCCAGCAACAGTTGCTCCATTTATTCTAAGAGGGATTACCTTATATGGAATTGATAGCGTGATGGCACCAATCGAATTAAGAAAAGAAGCATGGGAACGTTTGGCTACAGAATTAGATCAAACAAAATTAGAAACAGTAACGACTGAAATTCAGTTAACAGATGCTTTAAATATTTCAAATGAAATTTTAGATGGAAAAATTCGAGGTAGAGTTGTTGTACAGATATAGTTCAACAAAATGAGTTGTGGGACTGTTCTAAATTTTGTGTAAGTACTTAATTTTCATTTATCCTACTGAGGATAATAAAAAGAGGTACTTCACATGGATGAAGCTACAATCAAAAGTATGGCAGCTGAATTAGCTAAAGGTTTAAAAACTCCTGAAGATTTAAACCAAATGACAGCCATATTTAAAAAGTTCATGATCGAAACCGCTCTGAATACTGAGCTTTCTGAACATTTAGGCTATGAAAAGCATCAACCTAAGAAAGGATCTAATGCACGTAATGGTTTTAGCTCCAAAACAGTTCTAACACAAGATGGGCAGCTTGCTTTAGATATCCCTCGTGATCGTGATGGCTCTTTTGAACCACAGATTATTAAGAAGCATCAAACACGCATTACTAGCATGGATGATCAAATTCTTTCGCTATATGCGAAAGGAATGACAAATAGAGAAATTGTTGCTTTTTTAAAGAAATGTACGATGCCGATGTATCTGCCTCCCTTATTAGTAAGGTGACGGATGCTGTCATTGAACAAGTGACAGAATGGCAAAATAGAACACTCGATAGTCTTTATCCTGTTGTCTATTTAGATTGCATTGTTGTTAAGGTTCGTCAGCATTCAACAGTAATCAATAAATCAGTTTATTTAGCATTAGGCATTAACCTGGATGGCCAAAAAGAACTTCTTGGCATGTGGCTTGCTCAAACAGAAGGTTCCAAATTCTGGCTGTCAGTCATGACAGAGCTTAAAAATCGAGGAGTGCAAGATATTCTTGTAGCCTGCCTTGCGAAGCAGCGCTTCTCAGGACTAAAAGGCTTTCCTGATGCGATAGCCTCTGTCTACCCTCATACTGATATCCAGCTGTGTATCGTACATGTTGTACGCAATAGCCTGAGATTTGTGAGCTGGAAGGACTACAAAGCTGTAACAGCAGGATTGAAGGCGATCTATCAGGCAAGTACAGAGGAAAATGCTTTAAAGCCCCTAGATATCTTCTGCGATCAATGGAATCACCAGTATTCAAAAATTGGAGAATCCTGGCGGGCAAATTGGGAAAATATCCGAACGATCTTTAGCTATCCTGCTGAAATACGTCATGCGATTTATACAACAAATGCAATTGAATCATTGAATAGCGTGATCCGCCATTCAACTAAAAAGAGAAAGATCTTCTCTTCTGATGATTCAGTGAAAAAGGTCATTTATTTAGCAACTTCAAATGCTGCTAAAAAATGGACCATGCCAATTCAAAATTGGCGTTTAGCAATGAATTGGTTTACGATTCAGTTCGATGATCGATTAAAAGATCATTTATAAAAAATGAGACTTACACAAAATAATTTACAGGCTCGTAGAAACATGAAAATACATTCTTTTGGTGAACACAATAACATTACTTTATCTAATAATTGTATTGAAGTTCGAGGTGCACGTGAGCATAACCTTAAGGATGTAGATGTTTCTATCCCAAGAAATGCACTTGTTGTTTTCTCAGGTGTATCGGGTTCAGGAAAATCATCACTTGCTTTTGGAACTATTTTTGCTGAAGCACAAAGAAGATATTTCGAATCTGTTGCACCTTATGCAAGACGCTTAATAGATCAGGCCGGAGTACCAGATGTTGATGCTATTGATGGTCTACCACCAGCAGTAGCATTGCAACAACAACGTGGTGCAAGTAATACCCGTTCTTCTGTTGGAAGTGTAACAACTTTATCAAGTCTCGTGCGAATGATTTATTCGCGTGCTGGTGCATATCCTGCCGATCAGCCAATGTTATATGCCGAGGACTTTTCACCGAACACTCCTCAAGGTGCTTGTCCTACCTGTCATGGTTTAGGTCACATTTATGAAGTTACAGAATCGACAATGGTTCCTGACCCAACACTCAGTATTCGTGAGAGAGCTATCGCATCATGGCCACCTGCTTGGCACGGGCAAAACTTACGCGATATCCTAGTAACCCTAGGGTATGATGTCGATCGACCATGGAAAGATTTACCGCAATCGGATAGAGACTGGATTTTATTTACTGAAGAAACCCCAACAGTTCCTGTCTATGCTGGTTTAAGCCCCGCTGAGACTCAATCTGCACTTAAACGTAAACTAGAACCCAGCTATATGGGCACTTTCACTGGTGCTCGTCGCTATGTCCTTCATACTTTTGCTAATACCCAAAGTACGTTGATGAAAAAACGTGTTTCACGTTTTATGGAAGGAAAAATATGCCCTTCCTGTCATGGTAAACGCCTTAAACCAGAAGCCTTATCTATTACCTTTGCTGGAGTAGATATTGGTGAGTTTATGCAACTTTCTTTGGATAAGTTAACTTGCCTGCTTGAGCCCATTGTTCTTGGCAATTTCGACGCTCATGATGCTGGAGAAAAGACTAATAATAAAGTAACCCAACTTGATAGATCCGAACGAGCAACAACAGGTAGAGCAGTGCATTCTGTATCTCCAGATGTAAGACGTACGTCAGCACTTTCAGATGAAAAGAAAATTGCTGCGCAGCGTTTAGCAAATGGTGTGGTGGGGCGTTTAAATCAATTACGCCAGTTAGGTCTTGGTTATCTAACATTAGATAGAGCCACACCGACTCTTTCAGCGGGAGAGTTACAACGTTTGCGTTTAGCAACACAATTAAGTTCTATGCTATTTGGTGTAGTTTATGTACTGGATGAACCGTCTGCTGGATTACATCCTTCAGATAGTCAGTCATTATATGATTCTCTCGATAAATTAAGAGACGCTGGAAACTCCGTATTTGTTGTAGAGCATGATTTAGAGCTCATGCGTCGTGCTCAATGGTTAGTGGATGTTGGACCAGATGCAGGAGAGCAAGGTGGTAATATTTTATATAGTGGAGTACCTCAGGGTTTAAGTGAGATTTCAGCTTCACGTACTGCAAGTTATTTATTTAATAAAATCCCAGTTACTCAAAGTTATGGACGTACACCCTCTGGTTGGCTTGAACTTAACAATATTTACCGACATAACCTGCATAATATTGATGCTCGTATACCTCTTGGTGTACTTACAGCAGTTACAGGTATTTCAGGTTCAGGTAAATCTAGTCTCGTTTCTCAAGCTTTACCCGAGTTAGTACTTTCATATTTAGGCAATGAATCTGAAACTGAAAACAATAATGAAAATAATCCTTTAAATGAAGGAATGTTGGTTACCGAGGTTACACAGGGTTCTCTGGCTGGTGATGTGGAGGCTATACAGCGTCTGGTACAGGTTGATCAAAAACCAATTGGCCGTACTCCACGTTCTAATCTGGCAACTTATACGGGTTTATTTGATCATGTTAGAAAGTTATTTGCTGGGACTCCTGAAGCTCGCCAAGCTCATTATGATGCTGGACGTTTTTCGTTTAATGTGGCTAAAGGGCGATGTGAAACTTGTGAAGGTGAAGGCTTTGTCAGTGTAGAATTATTGTTTATGCCAAGTGTATATGCCCCTTGTCCGACATGTCATGGTGCTCGATATAATGATGACACTCTGAAAATTCGCTGGAATGGACGTAATATTGCTGAAGTATTAGGAATGACCGTCAATGAAGCACGTGATTTTTTTGATGGAGAGGTCTCGATTGCTCGTTCACTACAATTATTAAAGGAAATTGGCCTTGGTTATTTACGTTTAGGGCAACCAGCGACTGAACTATCTGGTGGAGAAGCGCAACGTATTAAATTGGCGACCGAGCTGCAACGCAATCAGCGTGGAAATACACTGTATATACTTGATGAGCCAACTACAGGTTTGCATCCATCAGATGTAGATCGATTGTTAGTTCAATTGCAGCGATTAGTCGATGCGGGTAATACCGTGGTTATGATTGAGCATGATATGCGTGCCGTTGCACAAGCAGATTGGGTGATTGATGTGGGACCAGGTGCTGGAAATGCTGGTGGGAATATTGTTGTGGCAGGAACACCAAAACAAATAACAGAAAATCAAGATAGTCGTACTGCTCCATATTTAGTTAATGAGTTAGTGAGTCGTGATACTAAACGTTGATATTGCGAGTGGGTAGAATAAAACCTTAAATTAAAAGCCTGTAAAATCAATCAGATATTTTTTTGTTTTAGGTGGTGTGTGAGCATGAAATCTAAAAGTTTTTTTCAACTAAGGGCTTTGTTGCACAAACCTATCTGTAACGGCTTTTTCAGCGATATAATTTTCAAATGAAGAAGCCTACACAGAAAATCTACCGCACAACCAATTGGCCCGCATATAACCGAGCACTCATGAGTCGCGG
>NZ_JVOR01000074.1:0-142367 GCF_001054715.1 Acinetobacter sp. 243_ASPC
CGATCTTCACCACCGAAGCTACGCTTTGGACGGTCATCAAAACCGCCTTCACGGCGTGGACGATCTGAGTTAAATTCGCGACGCGGACGGTCTTCACCACCAAACGGACGCTCACCACGTGGGCTATCATCGAAGCTACGACGTGGGCGATCATCACGACCACCTTCGCGACGTTTAAAGTTACCTTCACCTTCAAAACGACGACCGCCGCCGCCAAAGCTACGACCACCGCCATCACGACCGCCACGGCCATTACCGCCGCGACCACGACCACCACCATCACGGCCTGAACGTGCAGGCGGTGGAGATGGCTCAAGACCTTCAATTTCAGAAACGCTTAAACGCGCATCTAGGTAGTCTTCAAGCGCACGAATCTTGCCACGCTCGCGGTAAGTTGCAAGTGTAATCGCTTGACCAGTACGACCTGCACGGCCAGTACGGCCAATACGGTGAACGTAATCTTCATGCTTCATTGGTAAGCCGAAGTTGATCACGTGTGAAATAGTTGGTACATCTAGACCACGTGCTGCTACGTCAGTTGCAACCAAGATTTTTGCTTTACCTTCACGGATGCTGCGCAAACGACGGTTACGTACGGTTTGTGGCATTGCACCGTGCAAAGCAACAACTGAATGGCCCGCTTCAGCAAGTTCTTCAGCTAACATGTCAGTGTCTTCTTGAGTGCTTGCAAACACAACAGCCTGATCCATTTTTTCATCACTTAACCAATGGGTAAGCAATTTTTTCTTGTGCTCAAAACCATCTGTCCAGTGAAGTGTTTGGGTAATATCAGTGTTGGTCGAATGACCCGTTTCAATGGCAATACGCTGTGGATCTTGCATCATGCATTCAGCAAGACGAATAATACGATCTGCAAATGTTGCAGAGAACATTAGAGTCTGCTTACGGTTAGCAGCCAATTCGCTAATCGCTTCTAGGTCTTCAGAGAAACCAAGATCAAGCATACGGTCAGCTTCATCAACAATTAACGCATCAACTTTATCAAGTTTAAGTTGACGACGGTTAACCAAGTCAAGCAAACGACCTGGCGTTGCAACAACTACTTGAGCGCCTTTAAGTTGCTGAATTTGCTTAGCAAAAGGCATACCGCCCATGATTGCAGCAATACGTACGCCTTTCATGTGACGAACAAATGCAATCGCATCTTGACTGACTTGCTGTGCAAGTTCACGCGTTGGTGAAATGACAAGAATATTCGGTTGAGTTACAGCGCGCATACGTTCTTTAAATGGAAGGAACGTATCTTGACCCGCAAGTGCATGAAGTGTTGGCAACAAAAATGCTGCAGTTTTACCAGAACCAGTTTGGCTAGAAACTAAAAGATCTTTACCTTCTAAAGCAGCAGGAATTGCTTGTTCTTGAACAGGAGTCGGGCTAGTAAAACCAAGATCCTGTAGTGCATTTTGTAGAGATTCGTGTAGAGAGAAATCGGCAAAAGTTTTGCTCATAGAGAGTTTCACCCTAATGGGTGCTCCATTTTAATAAATACAAATATGGACATCGACAAAAGGCGGCACGGCATCTTAGGCTGAATAATATGAAATTCAGCAGCAATCCGAATAACGACGATGTAGACTATACGCACGCATGATTACGGCCGGAACCTGAAGAATCGCTGAGCGATTTGGGCGCAATGAATGGTCCTCTCTATGGACAGCGTGCGCATACAATGAATAGAACAGAATGTTCAGGTAATGAACGGAAATTTAAGTGCGTTGCGAGATTATAGCAGAAACTTTTTAAAAGTCACCTTATTTCTCAATTTTTTCATAATATGTTCTTTTTTGAGGCCTTTAAATGGTCCATCTGGTAAAAAAACACCCTCTTGATGAGGGTGTTTTTTTAAGTAAACTCAACCACATGGCGATTATTTCGCCATTTCACCCCATGCAGGCACCACGGTTTGCATCAGTGGTTTAAGCATTTTCATTGAGGTCGCAAGCACTTGACCATTTTCAAACGAATCATGTCCACCGCGTGCATCCACCATAACGCCGCCAGCTTCTTTTACAATCAGCTCACCTGCAGCGATATCCCACGGTTTTAGGCCTACTTCAAAGAAACCATCAAAACGGCCCGCAGCCACATAGGCCAAATCGAGTGCAGCAGAACCTGCACGGCGGATGTGAGCACCTGCTTTAGTGACTGCAAGCAATGATGCAAAATGTTGCTCGGCATAAGAAACGATTTCACCATTACGTTTAGCACGGTATGGGTGGCCTACAGCCAAGAACGTATTTTCTAAATTTTCACGAACATTCACGCGGATACGGCGCTGGTTCATGACCGCACCACGACCACGACTTGCAGAGAACATTTCGTCGCGTACAGGATCGTAGATCACACCGTGCTGGGTCACACCTTTGTGCTGAACTGCAATTGAAATACAAAAATGAGGGAAACCATTGATAAAGTTTTGTGTGCCATCCAGCGGGTCGATCACCCAGCACCAGTCTGCATCGTGGCCTTTGCCTTCTTGCAGACCAAACTCTTCGCCCAAGAAGCTATGGTTTTTGTAACTTTTACGAAGGGTATCGATTGTGAGTTGCTCGAGATAACGGTCAACGCGCGTTACCGGACCTTCAATGCCTTTCTCTTCAACTTGTAGGTCGAGCTTGTGACGATTCTGATGTGCTTTTAAAAGCTCTTGACCAACTAATTGAGCCGCTCGCGCAGCCATAACCACCATAGGTTCCATTGAACACCCACTACAAATTTGAAGATTTTGACAAAGAATAATGCATAAAAGCGCGGCAATTCTATCAAATTGCCGCGCCTTTTGGTAAATAAATTCGAGTTTTTTTAGCGGAATGTGTTTAAACCGCTTGTACAATCCTTAACCAAGCCTTTTCAATTGCGTTTTGGATCCCCTCAGTATCCAATCCACAATTTTTTAGCATCTGGGCATGTGTAGCTTGATGAATGAAAGTATCTGGTAATCCCAAATTCAAAACAGGCTTCAAGATTTGCGCCTGAGCCAAGTACTCATTGACTGCACTGCCTGCACCAGCCATGACCGCATGCTCTTCAACCGTCACAAATAAATGCGTGCGTTCAGCCAGATCGCGAATGATTTGCTCATCAAGCGGTTTGACAAAACGCATATTGACGACAGATACGCCTACATCATATTTTTGCGTCAATTGTTGTGCTGCCTCGACTGCAACAGCAACGCGGCTTCCAAATGCTAAAATCGTGATTTGCTCATCGTGAGTCGTACTCGACTCAAAGACCACCTCAGCCTTACCGATTTCCAGTTTGCTCAGATTTGACTGAATCTCAACGCCTAAGCCTGCACCACGCGGATAGCGTACCGCAGCCGGGCCTGGATACTCATAAGCGGTATGCAGCATTTGGCGGCACTCATTTTCATCTTTAGGCGCCATGATGATCAGATTTGGCACTGTACGCATGTAAGCATAATCGTATGCACCTGCATGTGTCGGACCATCTTCACCGACCAGTCCCGCACGATCAATACCAAACGTCACATCCAGATTTTGTAACGCCACATCATGAACCAGCTGATCATAACCACGCTGTAAGAAAGTCGAATAAATTGCCACAACAGGTTTAAGCCCTTCACAGGCCATGCCAGCAGCCAACGTGACCGCATGCTGCTCGGCAATCGCCACATCAAAAAAACGCTCCGGATACTGCTGAGCAAATTTGACCATACCCGAACCTTCACACATCGCTGGCGTAATTGCCATTAAGCGTGAGTCTTGCGCCGCTTCATCACATAACCACTGTCCGAATACATCAGAATATTTAGGGGGAGATTTCTTGGCTGGCGCGGTGGTCACAGGCGCGACTTTACTAATCGCATGATAAGTAATCGGATCGGCTTCGGCCGGGATAAAACCTTTGCCTTTTTTGGTATATACGTGAATTAAACGTGGCCCTTTGCGTTTTTTGAGGGCATGGAACACATCAACAAGCTGATTGACATCATGGCCATCAAAGGGACCAAAATAATCAAAGCCAATCGCTTTAAATAAGTTATCAGCTGCATCGGTAGCCGACTGATGCAGGCGTGAATTATAGGTCCACTGCGGATGCGGCTGGACATAAGCCTGCCCCTCTGCATCGATATTGACCAAATGACCTTTTTCCCAAATGGCAGCCAAGTGTTTGGCAAAACCACCGGTACTACATGAAATCGACATGTCGTTATCGTTGAGGATGACAATCAGATCTGCGTTGTGCGCGACGGCATCATTCATGGCTTCAAATGCCATACCTGCAGTCATGGCACCGTCGCCTACAATACTGACCACCTCACACGGATTTTTTTGGTAGCGGCGTGCCAGTGACATGCCCAAACCTGCGGAAATTGCAGTAGACGAATGCCCAACACCAAAGGTATCAAATACTGATTCTTCGCGTGCAGGAAAAGCCGCAAGACCATTTTGTGCACGAATAGTCGTCAGTTGTTCACGACGACCTGTAAGTGCTTTGTGCGGATAGGCCTGATGTCCTACATCCCAAATGAGACGGTCATTTGGTGTATTAAAACAATAGTGTAGAGCAACCGTTAATTCGATCACGCCCAAATTGGCACCAAAGTGGCCGCCACTTTGACCTGCCGCATACAAGATAAACTGACGCAACTCATCAGCCACCTGTGTCAGTTGGCTAGGTTCGAGCTGACGTAATTGTTGCGGATGATTAATTTCATCTAACAATGGCGTAACAGGACGGTGAGTTGGAATTTCGGTATACAACATATGTGGCAAAGCCTTTTTAAGCCTGGCAAATCCTAAGCTGGGTAAATGGGAATTCGATACGCATATCGAATTAAATCACCTTCAATCAGCCACATTTCTAACGATGCAGTATTGAGCACAACTAACATGTGCTTAGGGTGGCGTAGATTATCCTGAATAATCTCACAATTTATCAACCATTATTGTCCGCTTTCTAAAAAAAAGAAAAGGTTCTGAATAATTTCGACATGACAATTCTACCAATCTCTAAGCATTACGCTATACTTTAGCCGATTTCATTGACCTAAAGATGAGTAATTTGTGGCTATTGAGTTTGTCGCGACCTCTAAACTACCGACCCAATTTGGTGACTTCAATATTTCAGTCTTTCAAGATCCTGTAACGGGCGAAGAGCACGTTGCATTGTCTAAAGGCTTAGAGTCACCACCGACGGCGCCAGTGTTGGTGCGTATTCACTCAGAATGCCTCACTGGCGATGCATTTGCATCGCTCAAATGTGATTGTGGCCCACAGCTGCAAGCTACACAGAAACTGATCAATCAAGCAGGTCAGGGTGTGATTTTGTATTTACGTCAGGAAGGCCGTGGCATTGGATTGACCAATAAAATCCGTGCCTATGCACTGCAAGATCAGGGACACGATACCGTAGATGCCAACTTACTGTTGAACCTACCTGCCGATGCACGCCGCTACGACATGTGTACTATCATGCTGGATCATTTACAGATCAAGCAGGTCAAGCTGATTACCAACAACCCACTCAAACTGAATGCGCTAACCGATCTTGGCATTGATGTTACCGAACGTGTTGCTCTCACAGTGGGCAAAAATCCGTTTAACGAGCAATACCTTAAAACCAAAAAAGAGCGCATGTCTCACCTCTATCAAAAAGATGACTTCTAAGCGATAGATCATTGAAATTGACGCTTGAGTCATTTTTGGCTCAAAATCCCTTACTTTTTTTAAGGTTTTATGTTTTGATGATCAGACGCGTTTAAGTTTTTATTTGAGGCACAGCATGCAACATCCAACTTCAGACGATATTCAACGGGTCCGTGAGTTTCTTCTCGATCTTCAAGCACGTATTTGTAGCCGCCTTGAACAGCAAGAACAGCTTGGGGGAGGAAGTGCGACGTTTGTGATTGATGATTGGGAACGTCCAGAAGGTGGCGGTGGCCGATCTCGGGTGTTGCAAAATGGTGACGTGATTGAAAAAGGTGGTGTGATGTTTTCACACATCAACATCTCTCAACTGCCCGCCTCTGCTACGGCACGCCATCCTCAAATTGCCGGTGCCAAAGCGCAGGCGCTTGGCGTATCACTGGTCATCCATCCTAAAAATCCGAATATTCCGACTTCACATGCCAATGTACGCTTGTTTGTGGCTCAGCCTGAAGGACATGATCCGATCTGGTGGTTTGGTGGCGGATTCGATTTAACCCCGTTTTATCCAAATGATCAGGATGTCCAACACTGGCATCAAACAGCATTTGATTTGTGCCAACCTTTTGGCGATGGTGTATATGCCGAGCATAAGCAATGGTGTGATGACTATTTTTATTTAAAGCATCGTGATGAACAGCGTGGTGTGGGTGGTTTATTTTTTGATGATTTGAATGCTTGGGATTTCGATACCTGTTTTGCTTACATGCAGGCCGTAGGTAACGGTTATCTGGATGCGATCTTGCCAATTTTTGAGCGCAATCGTGATAAGCCCTACACACCAGCGCAACGTGATTTTCAGCTTTATCGTCGCGGGCGCTATGTCGAATACAATTTAGTCTATGACCGCGGCACCTTATTCGGCTTACAAACGGGGGGCCGAATTGAATCGATTTTAGTGAGTTTACCTAACCTCGCTGCATGGACCTATCGTCCTGAATGGGATCAAGATTCTGCCGAGAAAAAGCTCACCGATTACTACCTCAAACCACAAGATTGGTTATGTCTGCTGTAATATCTCCTTGCAAATGAGACTGTTTCTTATCGAGACAGTCTCTTGTCTATTTTGAATTATCGTTTATGCTCTAACATGGAAATCCCTGATGCAGGCACTTAGGGGTTGCAAACCAAGAAAGATGCTTACAGTGTAAATCGATCCTGCATGTCATGCTTATTTCATCAAGGTTTGTTTTACTTATTCAATTCTTATGAAAAGGCTATCTCCATGTCCCATCTCTTTGAACATAATCGCGCATTGTTATTTTGGATGACCGTTGCAATCTTGATTGTTTCGTCTGTTATTACGCTCGGATTTGATAACGTCTATTCCGATGGTATCTCGATTCCAATTAACGTCTTTGCCAGTGTCGGACTATTTTTGATGATGATGACCCATGTGATCGAAGAGCTTGAGTCGATTTGTAATCCCTAAGCTCTTTAATCACCGCATTGTGACTTAACCCGCTTTGCCCGCCACAAACGGATTAAACTGTTTTTCATAACCAATGGTGCTGATCGGGCCGTGGCCTGAAATAAACTGGGTTTGATCCGGCAAGCTAAAACATTCACGCTGGATAGACGCGAGTAATTGGGCATGATCACCGCGCGGGAAATCTGTGCGCCCAATTGAGCCTTTAAACAACACATCACCTGTCCAGAGCAAATTATAGTCTGCACTATAAAACATGACATGACCTGGCGTATGCCCAGGTGCATAGCGCACTTCAAACTCAGTTTCACCGAGGGTCAGTACTTCTCCGCCCTCAAGCCATTGATCCACTCGAACTGGCTGTGGAATGGGAAAGCCATAACGCGCAGAGACTTCTTGAATCATATCGAGCCAAAAGGCATCTTCTTTGTGCGGGCCAATCACAGGCACTTGCCACAGCTGGGCAAGCTCTCCAACCGCACCTGCATGATCCAGATGCCCATGCGTGAGCCATAAGGCTTTTACTGTTAAACCCAATTCTTCAACAGTCTGTTTTAACTTTTGAGCTTCACCGCCCGCATCAATCAGCACAGCCTCTTTACTTTCACTGTCCCACAAAATTGAGCAGTTCTGCGCAAAGGCCGTAACCGGCACGATTTTCACTTGTAACATAGTGTTCTCTTCACTCAATGCTCACGATATGCAAGCGTGTAATCTAGGGCATCCAGATTCACTTTAAGCAGTTGTGTTAGCAACTCAAGATGTTCAGCATTGGTGTTTAATGCTGGAATATACTCGTAACGCTGACCACCAGATTCCAAAAATAGTTCAGCATTTTCTACTTCAAGTTCCTCTAAAGTTTCCAAACAGTCCGCAGAAAACGCCGGGCTTAAAATTTGAACACTTTCTACGCCACTTTTGCCCCACTCTTCAAGCAAGGCGTCGGTATACGGTTTGACCCATTCCTGCTTTCCAAAACGAGACTGGAAGCTGATGGCCCATTCATCGTCGTGTAATCCCAAATGTGCAGCAACCAGTCGAGCCGTTTCACGGCAACGCTCTGGATACGGATCACCTTTGTCGGCATAAGGCTGTGGAATACCATGAAACGACATCAAGAGTTTTTGTGCCTTGCCATGAGTTGCCTGAAAACGTGAAATACTGTTGGCCAGTGCTTCGATATATAAAGGATGACGATAGTAATCTTTCAGAATTGTCAGGCCCGGCAAGTGGCGTTGCTTGGGAATCCAGCGCGCAAAGGCATCATATAGTGGTGCAGTTGAAGTAGCCGAATATTGCGGAAATAATGGCAATACAATCACATGCTCTTGTGGCATTTGTGACAAGTTTTTGAGCACCGCTTGAATGCCCGGATTGCCATATGACATGGCCGGAATAATATTCAGGTCTAAATGAGGATACTGCGTATCGAGCTGCTGCTTAATGCCCGCAACCTGTGCATACAGAATTTCCCGCATGGGTGAATCCTGATTCCAGATACTGGCATACGCCTCTGCAACGCGCTTGGGACGAAACGGCAATACAAAACAATTCAGAATAATCTGCCAAATCACTTTTGGAATTTCGATTACCCGCTGATCCGATAGGAACTGTCGCAAAAATTCACGCACAGCCGGTGCTGTCGCAGCATCGGGTGTGCCCAGATTGGCCAAAATCACTGTAACTTTTGGTTTAGGTATGCTTGGCATACTTTGTCCTGTATCAATACCCTATGACTGAGCTTAATGTATCAGGTTTTCAGGTTATTTATAAATTGGAATATGAATCAGTTTTTGATTGAAAATTTCGATTTTGATGTTGAAAGTAGCGATCAACCATATGCTGCCCTGCTGCGGTCAGTCGCCACTGCATTCGTTGCTGTTCATCACGTTGAACCGGAACAATCCATTCGTTTTGTCGCATTTGCAGTTTGATGTGATACAAGCCATGCACCAGAATTTGTGCCCGTCCGACCGCATAGACCTGAGGCAGCGTTTTTTGTATGTCGCTTAAGGCAGTATCATTGAGGTAATCATTGAGGCACTTGGCAAAATATTCTTCGGGGATTGGGCTTTGAAACACCTTGGAGAGTTCATATAGCAGGCGCCCCCATGGCTCGGTGCGTTGCAAGGTTAACTCGTGAATATGGCCATCTTCATAGGCCTGAATACGGTATTCAAACCGATACACGTCGTCGATGGACACATCACAAATGGCCACCATATCCTCTTCGCACTGACGCAATGTACGTTGTAATTGCAGAAGCTTGCTGCGCAGATGATCAATTTCATCTTGCAGAGTTTGCATATTTTGCGGACGAATCCAGCCCAGTACCGGAAAGCACTCCAGCATATGCAGCATGTTGCTGCGCAAGGTATGTTCTAATTCACGTAAGTTTTGATAATAAAATACTTGATCGACTTCTTGCTGTAGCTGCTTACGAAATTCGATAAATTTTGCACGAGCAGGTGCCGATGCATCATGTAATTCTTCTGCACGCGCATCGGGATCGGCATGCATGAACACCACCATAGGCTTTTGCTTGGTGATGGCGTAGATATACTCCAGATGCATATAACTAATGCCCGAAACCGAGCAGTCGCCGTATTGGCTACCCAAAAGCAAAATCACATAATCACAATCATCAATTTGCCGACGAGCAATTGCGGTGCTTACGGGTGAGCGCTGTTCGACACACCACGATGAAAAACCCATTCCAATCAAGGTTTGTGCAATCACACGGCGCTCAGGCGACATTTCTGCACCTGAGGTTGCGACAAACACTTGATAGCGCCGATCGAGCATGCGGCAGTCCTCTTTCAGCTACTGATGGATTGCAAGGAAATAAAGATCAATCTTATATTTATCATGAATCGAATCTTTTTATTTGGTCTTTTGCGCAGTATAAACCTGAATCGAGTTTAGCTGCCACGTAAGATGCGATGGAATCAAGTGCTCAACCACCTGACGGGTCTGTTCAAGTTGCTGACCTGTGACAAAGCACGCGATCCGCAATCCAGAGGCATGTTCATGTTCAGCAATCAGTTGATGTTTAATCAGAATTTGGGCCGTTTGTCGTGCCACCGCAACACCTGAATCAATCAGAATGAGCTGGCTGCCAAATAACTGCTCAATCGCATCTTTTAAAAATGGATAATGGGTACATCCCAACACCAGATGATCTGCCCCCTGATCAATCACGGGTTGCAATATCTGACGCAATAACGTCAAACAGGCGTGGCTCATTTCCTGCCCCGCTTCAATCAGTGGCACCAGCTCCAGACATGTCAATGGTATCACGCGCACCCCCGCAGGCTGTGCAAAGTGATCGATTACATCCTTTATGAGCTGTCCACGAAAGGTGGCCGGCGTTGCCAAGACCGCAACCACCTTCGACTTACTTTGGAGCACCGCAGGTTTTAACGCAGGTACCAGCCCCACAATCGGAAACGATTCGCCATAATGGGCACGCAAACTGTCTAGGCTAAAAGCGGATGCAGTATTGCAGGCCACCACAGCCATTTTACAGCCCTGACGGTATAACCATTCAATGCCACGGGCCGTCAACTGACGAATATCGTGATCGGGCCGTGGTCCGTAAGGTACATGCGCTGTATCGGCCAAATATACGATCTGCTCATTGGGCAAATGGCGGGCAATTTCCTGCGCAATCGACAAGCCACCTACACCCGAATCAAACACCCCGATGGGTGCATCGGCAGACGCCGCAGGCATCGGGTCAAGTTCAAGAGAAACAGGAAAGATGGCAGTCATTTCAGCACTTCAAAGACAAGATGGAACTGAGCATCAAGCTTAAACCTCAACTGTCTAAATGCAAGAGCAAATCACCACTTTTTAGTGTTAAAACCACTTTTCCATCTGGTGTTTCATCGAGCTGGCCCAGTTCTACCAGATGATAAAATACCTGTCGTTGAATTAAGGCATTGAGTCCAAAACGTACATGTACATAGGGACGCCGTTCGCCAGCGTATTCCTGCATAAAAATCGGATGTGCATCATCGACCAGCACCACATCCTGATTGGTCGTGGTCAATTGCAAATACGCCTGCCCGTCAATCTGAACTTGCTCGACCCGATTGACCAATAAAGGCGCATCTTCAACCTTGATTTCGATTTGCTCGACCGGGGTTTTCAGATAAAATTTGCCCGCCTCTTGCCACAGTACACTTGAGAACAGATCCAGCATGCTTTGTCGTTTCATCAATTGACCTTCGTGCCACCATTCTCCATTGGCTTTAATGATCAAATCCATTTTACCGCAATGCTTTGGGTGCCACTGGTCGAGAGGTGGTATTGACCTTTTGTGACTTTGCTGTACATCTTTTACGTATTGTGCAATGTTGATTAAGTTTTTATCATCATCTGAGGGTGATTTTTCACTCTCCTGAGATGAATTATTTTGATTTACCATAGTTTATGCCTTGCTGACGAGAAAATATAACGACTCAGCCAATTGGCTAGATGACGGTTTAAATCTATACTAGCCCAGACTATTAAAGACACGATCCGTGGCTTGTGTCTAGAGATTCAGAACACTCATGGCAGCACCGAATATCAAATTACGGTTGCCACCCTTAGCAATATAAGGAGTCCTACATGGAACACATCGAACGAGAAGCGATGGAGTTTGACGTAGTGATCGTTGGTGCAGGACCTGCAGGTCTGTCTGCTGCGATTAAAATTCGCCAACTCGCGATTGAAAATAATTTATCCGATCTATCCGTCTGCGTCGTCGAGAAAGGTTCCGAAGTAGGCGCTCACATCCTGTCTGGGGCGGTACTTGAGCCACGCGCGATGAATGAGCTTTTTCCGAACTGGAAAGAAGAAGGTGCGCCGCTAAATGTACCGGTTACCGAAGATAAAACCTATTTCTTGATGTCTGATGAAAAGTCTCAAGAAGCACCACACTGGATGGTGCCTAAAACCATGCATAACGATGGCAATTATGTCATTTCACTCGGCAATGTGGTGCGCTGGTTGGGTCAAAAGGCAGAAGAACTGGAAGTGTCTATTTTCCCAGGTTTTGCTGCAGCAGAAGTGCTTTATCATGCTGATGGCACCGTTAAAGGTATTCAGACCGGCGACATGGGCATTGGTAAAGATGGTGAACCAACGCATAACTTTGCGCCAGGTTATGAACTGCATGCCAAATATACCTTGTTTGCCGAAGGATGCCGCGGTCATTTAGGTAAACGCCTGATCAACAAATTTAATCTCGACAAAGATGCCGATCCACAGCATTACGGTATCGGGATTAAAGAGCTTTGGGAAATCGATCCAGCGAAACACAAACCGGGCTTGGTGATGCACGGTTCTGGCTGGCCATTGAGTGAAACAGGCTCATCGGGCGGCTGGTGGCTTTATCACGCTGAAAATAACCAAGTGACCTTGGGCATGATCGTGGATTTATCTTATGAGAATCCGCACATGTTCCCGTTTATGGAAATGCAGCGCTGGAAAACCCATCCCCTCATCAAGCAATATCTTGAAGGTGGCAAACGTATTTCGTATGGCGCGCGCGCTGTGGTGAAAGGTGGTTTGAACTCATTGCCGAAACTGACCTTCCCAGGCGGTTGCTTAATTGGTGATGACGCAGGTTTCTTAAACTTTGCCAAGATCAAAGGCTCTCACACTGCCATGAAATCTGGCATGCTGTGTGGCGAAGCGGTATTTGAAGCGATTGCACGTGGTGTCGAAAAAGGCGGTGACTTGGCTGTTGCCCGTGTCGTGGAAGGTGATGATCTGTTCGACAAAGAACTGACTGCCTACACGCACAAATTTGACAACAGCTGGCTCAAAGAAGAATTACACCGTACCCGTAATTTTGGTCCAGCCATGCACAAGTTTGGCCTCTGGATCGGTGGTGCATTTAACTTTGTTGACCAAAATATCTTTCAAGTGCCATTTACCTTGCATGATCTGCAACCGGATTATAGTGCTTTAAAAACACAAGACAAAGTCAGTGTTAAGCCGACGTATCCAAAACCTGATGGCAAGATTACGTTTGATCGTTTGTCTTCTGTGTTTGTTTCAAATACCTTGCATGAAGAAAATCAGCCATCGCATTTGAAATTGACCGATGCCAGCATTCCTGTTGCAGTGAATCTGCCTAAATGGGATGAACCGGCACAGCGTTACTGCCCTGCGGGTGTATATGAAATTGTGGCAGAAGATGGTGCTGCGCCGCGCTTCCAGATCAACGCTGCAAACTGTGTACACTGCAAAACCTGCGATATTAAAGATCCTTCGCAAAATATCACTTGGGTGACACCAGAAGGTGGTGGTGGTCCAAACTATCCAAATATGTAAATATTTGGATCGTTCTTGCGAAGCGATAATCGCTTCTCATCTCAAAATATATCGTCATACGCCTAAGCTAGAGCGGGTGGTTAAACAAACCACCCGCATAAAAAAACTGGCTCAAGGATCCAGTTTTTTTATTTTCAGTATGAATAATTAATGCGTCAGTAACTGCACATAGACCTGTTTAAATAAATCGTAGTCGATATATTCAAGATGTGCTTCCTGTACGCCTTGTACAGTTGCTGGGCTAAGTTTATTTTGACGGGTATCGACATAAACAAGCCCTAAAATATTGGCCACCTCGAGCAACTGTTTACGCTGAGTCGCATCCAGCTCATTTTCTTTTTCAAAGCTCAGCATATACTGCTGGGCAAACAAGCGTTGTGGCTGATGTTTAAATTGTTGCTGCAACGTCTTCCACTGCTGACGCTCGGTTTTGGTTTGCATGGCTTGTGTCACGATACGGTCAACGTCATAGCCGAGTTCAGCATCAAATTGATCGTCCTGCACCAACTTATGCTTTTGTTGCAACTGTTTTATCACGGCCAAACGCTTTGCATTAAGCGGATTGGTTTTTTCATCTGAATACCAATAAGCATAAACCTGCGCAATTTCGTTTAAATCCTGACGTGAATAATGTCGAACAAACTCAGGTGAATCTGCCGTGAGCTTGGCAATGAACACGGCATTAAAGGTCTTTTCATAAGATCGGGTTTGATCGTAAGTGCGTTCAGCCAGTTGATTTAACTGATCGTCCCAAGACAATTCAGCACCTGAAGAGGTCTTTGATGTGGTGTCCTGCCCTAAGGTTTTACTTAGATTTCCCACAAGCCCTTCAATCATGGAGCCCTTACTGGCCTCCTTAAATGATTTGGCTTGTTTTAACTGCTTGGTATCGATAGGTGTCGCATGGCCATAGTTTTGTATTAGGGTATCGGCACGAAGATTAAGCTTTTTGTCACTGCCCGGTAAAGTAAAGCCGAGATTATAGTCGATGGTAGCCGCTCGACCTTGAGCATCAAGACCGACATCGATGACAAACGGATTGGAGCTTTGTACCTTCGCCTTTACACGCTGAATCTCAGCTTGATGTTTATTCCATAAAGCTTTAAACGCATCTTGATCGATAAACTGGTTTTGATCGTAGGCCGCAAAAGTTTTGGACAGTTCAGCACGTGCTTCAGTGAGACCCAACATTTTTGATGTCTGCACCGATTGCAGAACATCGATGTCGTACTGTTGCATACAATAGGTCGCATCGCCTGCCGCAATCGGCTGATTTGACTTATTCAAGGCTTGGCATGCTTCGGCATCTAAACCGTCTACAACCGCGACAGACGTCTCCTGATCCGATGCCTCAGAGTCAGATTCGGACTCAAGCTCAGTTGCCTCGAGTTCTTCGCTGGCCGTTAAATTAAATTTTTGATTGAGTAACTGATACAGCGACAGTGCAGCAGCATCGGCTTGTTGCTCTGGTGTCTCTTTGCCAGTCACGATTTTTTCGGCTTGCTGAGCTGTGGCCTCACCTTCCGCCCACTGCTCAAGCGATTGATCTTTAAGCCCTAAAACAGACTGGTTAAAGTATTTTTGATTGACCTGTTCAAACATGCCCGATTGTAGTGATACATCCTCAAGCGTGGTCTTGAGACGGATTTTTTCAACCACACCTTTGGCTTGATCATCACGATTTACCGATAGATGCTGTAATTGTCCGGGTTCGGCCAGATCATACATCACAGCAGTCGAGGCCTTCAGATACTCGACCAGCTTTTGCATATTGACCTGTTTCAATTGCTCTGAATATTTAGAAAAATCGAGATAGGCCAATGAGTCTTGGCTCTCCTGATTCACCAGATACGGCATAATGGCAAAATAATTGGTATAAAAACGATAGGCTTTTAAATCCAGAATCATCGGAACTTTGGCCTGCACCAGCAAGGTGGGCTTTTCATAACGTGCCGTTAAATTAAAGCTGCCGATCCGTTCGCGATAGTGAATGGAGCCGTCAAATTTAAATTGAACGTCATTTAAAATATTGAGTAAGGTCTCGGCTATTTTTTCAAAACGCGATGGATCAAGCGCACCCGATTTTTTTTGCTGCGCAATGGCCGCGTAAAAGGCCTGTTTCTCCGCAGAACTCAGCTTAATCTGTTGATCTGCTAAAAATTGATCGATTTTCAGCTGTAAGGCTGGATCAAGCAAAGCAGGCGCTGGGTGATTTTTGCGACTTTGAGCTGTCGATGCATCCACGTTTACTGAAAAATGACCGCTATAGTCATAACTTGGATATTGATACATGGCATTTAAACCACGAACAGCTTGCTGATCAAGCGCTTGCTTTTCATTATTGGTTTTTATGACATGTTGGGTACAACCACTCAGACTCAAACCCAATAAACAAAAAGTTAAGTATTTTAGACGTATCATTACCGATTACACCGTTAATATAGTTATAGTTTCAAAGCTTCAACTTGTTTTTTTGAAAAAAACACAGGTTTTTGACTGTATCAGAAAATCAGAATCAAAACGAACCACATCGATCTTCAATTCGCTTTTCTGACATTTTTTTCAAGTCACGTTATCAATGTTTTTTTAGCCAGCTGTGTCAATAATAAATCATCAATAGAGCCACTCTATTCCAATCCATTTAGGAGTTAAGACGATGCCAGCGTATAAAGCCCCACTCCGTGATGTACGTTTCTTGATGAATGAAGTGTTTGATTATCCTGCGCACTTTAAAACTCTGTCAAACGGAGAAAATGCAGATCCAGATACCATCGACATGATCTTAGAAGGTGCGGCCGATTACTGTGAAAATGTATTGTCACCTTTGTATCAAAGCGGTGATGATGAAGGCTGTCATTTTGAAAACGGTGAGGTGCGCACTCCAAAAGGTTATAAGGAAGCCTACGACCAGTTCGTACAAGGCGGCTGGCAGGGTCTTTCGTATCCGGAAGAATTTGGTGGTCAGGGCTTACCTATGTCACTTAATCTCATCAAATCTGAAATGATGGGTACTGCAAACTGGGCTTTCACCATGTATCCGGGCCTAAGTATGGGCTGTATGAATACCATCTTGCAGTTTGGTAGTGAAGAACAAAAAAATACTTACATGCCGCACTTGGTGGCAGGAACATGGTCGGGCACCATGTGTTTGACCGAGCCACAATGTGGTACAGATTTGGGACAAGTCAAAACCAAAGCCGAACCTCAGGCAGATGGTACCTACAAGCTCACCGGGACCAAAATTTTTATTTCGGCGGGTGAACATGATCTGACAGAAAATATCGTGCATATTGTGTTGGCACGTTTACCAGATGCCCCTCCGGGAACACGCGGTATTTCACTATTTATTGTGCCAAAATTTTTGCCAACCGCAGACGGCGGTGTAGGTGAGCGTAACACGGTGAACTGTGGTTCGATTGAGCATAAAATGGGAATCAAAGCTTCAGCTACTGCAGTGCTTAACTTTGATGGTGCAACCGCTTATCTGATTGGTGAAATCAACAAAGGTTTGCATGCCATGTTTACCTTTATGAATACCGCACGTATCGGGACAGCGGTACAAGGGATCGCACATGCCGAGCTGTCTTATCAGGGATCATTGCCATATGCCAAAGAGCGTATGTCCATGCGTGCACTCTCTGGGAAAAAAGATCCAGATAAAGTGGCCGATGCGATTATCCATCATGCCGATGTACGTCGTATGCTGTTGACTCAAAAGGCAATTGCCGAAGGTGGTCGTGCCATGATTTATCATGCTGCACAATTGGCCGATAAAATGACCGATGCACTTCTGGTGGGCGATCAGGCAAAGTATGAAGAATACGACGATAAATTAGGCTTTTATACGCCAATTTTGAAAGGCTTTTTGACCGAGCTGGGCCTCGAAGCTGCCAATCATGGCGTGCAGGTGTTTGGTGGGCATGGGTACATCAAAGAATGGGGTATGGAACAAATCGTACGTGATGCACGCATTGCCACTTTGTATGAAGGAACAACAGGCGTACAGGCGCTCGATTTGATTGGTCGTAAAGTATTATTGTCTTCAAAAGGTAAAGTAGTTCGTGACTATACTGCCGAAATTTTGAAATTCTGTGGCCGTCATGCACGTAACAAATATCTGCGCCGTTTTGCTTGGGATTTAACCAAACTATGCGCACAGTGGAATACGCTGACTGTACGTATTATGCTTGCCGCACGTAAAGACCGTGACATTGTATCGTCTGCCTCAATGGATTATTTGATGTTCTCAGGCTACGTGATGATGGCTTACTTCTGGGCACAGCAGGCAGTGATTGCTTCTGAGAAATTAGAAGCAGGTGACGGCAAAGAAACTGCGGAATTTTACAAAGCTAAAATTAAAGTTGCAGACTTCTATTTTGAACGCTTGTTGCCACGTACTCAAGGGCATGCAGAATCAATGGTGAATCCATCTCGCTCCTTGATGGCACTGCCTTCAGAACATTTCAGTTTTGATTATTAATTCAAATTCAAAAAAGGGCATCCGATGATGCCCTTTTTTTTAATCGTCTCTTTTTTCTAGAATATATTCTTGCTTAGGTGCGATGAGTCCAAATTCTAGTTCACGGCGTGGATTTAATTTTTCGTGATCGATCGTACGCGCCAGATTAAGCTTTAAATCTTGATCGGGTTCAATTTTGTAGTAAATGTCGACGCCTTCGTTTAGCTCTATCACGATCTGGTTGTGGGTTTTATCTAAGGTCCAGTTATCTTGACGGTAGGCACTTTTTTCCTTGATGTTGCCTTCTGCGCCCAGTCGTCCCGGATTCACCAAGGTCTGATGTGCTGTACCATCTTCTAATAACGTCAAAATATATTCGGCACTGCCCTGCGGACAATTAAATGCCGTATCTACACAGGCAATACGCGTGTGATAACGCCCGACATAACGCAAAGCATCTTCAGAAATTTCGGCATTTTTAAATGCATGCTGTGAAACTGGCAACGTCGCTTGCCCAGCAACATCGGATAATTTTTTGCCCGAATCGATCTGTACATTCATTTCTGAAGGGCGTACATGTTGACTCGACACATGCTCGTGCGAAGGATTGCTCGCATCACAAGCGGTCAGACTCATACCGATTACCCCCATACACATCAGGTGAGGTAGCTTGATCTGCTGTGACGATGAAAAAGGCATCATATTCATATCACAAAATACCGTAAACAAGACAAAACAAATAAGTGCGTGATAAGACTTAATTGTTGAAGAGCGTGAAAAAAAAAGAGCGTGGTCGTAGCAAGACTGCAGCCTGATACTCACCAGCTAAAGTTTAAACATCCGCTGTTTAAAATGAATGCAATTGTAAAATGGATCACGCCTTGAGGTGGGATTGCTTTACATAATTTAACCTTTTAGTTGCGTTTGTCACTTTAAAACAGGGCGACCTGCCCCACAAATAAAAATACAAGCATCGAGTTTCAAGATGTTTGCCGATATTATTTTTAAGGAGAAACGTCAATGGCCACTACGGGTTTATACCGTTCCAACCGACAACATATGATCGCCGGTGTAATGGGCGGTATTGCTGAACGTTTTGGTTGGAACGCGAACTTACTTCGTTTGATTTTTATTGTGATTTCACTGATGAGTGCCGCCTTTCCGGGTATTTTGGTCTACCTGATTTTATGGCTGGTGATGCCAAAGCAACCGAAACGTTTGGCCTATAGTACAGTCAATGAGGGATATAGCCATCCGGTTCGCACCGTACATGAAGATCGACACTCACGTTAACCCACCCTTTGACCATGTTGGTCGCTACGGTTGTTTCCCCTAACATCAACCGTAGCTTTTTTTTGTTTAACTTTGCGTATGTAAAATAAGTTGTTGCTGGAGTGCTGCAATCATGTCGGCGCGGCTGATGATCCCCACCAACTGAGTCTGATCGACCACAGGAATATAATTAAACGATTTTTCGACAAAGTAAGGAATTAAATCGCCAATCGGCTGTAGCGGCTGTGCCGTGATCACCGTCCGATTCATAATTTGATTCACTGTAAATTCCCACGATGCCCGTGGATCTGCTGCGCGTTTAAACCATTCCACCACATCATAAAGCGCTAGCGTGCCGACCACCTGCTTATGCTGGTCAATCACGGGCAAGCTCATCAAGTTAATCTGTTTAAATTTTTCTAGTGCATCTTGAATTTCTTCGTGCTGATCAAGCGTCATGACGTCTTTGCTCATAATATCGGCACAGACAAAATGGCTGATCTGGCGCTGCTGCGCCTGCGCTTGTGCATCTAAAATGATTTTTTCTAAATCGTACTGACTGATGTCGAGTAGCTCAGTCTGTGCCTGCATAGCACGCTGGATATCTTGTGGCTGAATGGTGACTTTTTGTGTGGGTGTCGGATCACTCGAACGCGTATTGACATGCCGAGGATACGGAAACTGACGACCAATCAAACGGTTAAATCCGATTGCAAAAGCCATTAATAAAACAGAATTGAGCAGGACGGGATATATCACAAAGGCATAGCCCAGTTCATGTACCGTCGAACCACCCAATACTGCGGTAATGGCCACAGCACCACTCGGCGGATGTAAGGCATCGGTCGACATCATTAGAAAAATTGCAATACCGACCGCAATGCTCAATGCCAGGGTTTGATCTGGAATCCAGAGCGCACAGCTCACGCCTACTAGAGCGGCCAAAGTATTGCCCACCACAATATTCCACGGCTGAGCCAAAGGACTAGATGGCAAAGCAAACAGCAATACAGATGAAGCCCCCATCGGCGCAATGTACCAAGCATTCATGCCATGGAGTACCCACCAGCTTACCCAAGACGAAATAGCCAATCCGAACAAGGCACCCACTGCACAGTACATCCGCTCTTTGAGCGCCAGCACGCGAAAATCGGGTTTTAGATCATTTAGCCAAGTTTGCTTTGTTGGATTCACCTGTCGTACGCCTCGGTATTGAACTGCCTGAGGGACAAAAGTATAAACAGACCAACCTTAAAAATGCATTTAAATTATATCTTATACACAGCAGTAAAATTGATTAACGATGATGCCGCTCAAAAAAACTCCAGATCAGGGTCGATGCATCGACACGATCATGCGGATTGGTGCTAGCAGGCCAAACATGGTGGCCTTTGGCGAGCTGATAAAACATCAGATCAGCCGCACAGCCCTCTCCTTTTAGACGTGTGACCTGTTTACTCATTACTTCCTCGCTTAATGTCTGGCACTGATTGGCGGCTTTCCAGTATTGAAGTGGAAATTGAACAGGCTCGAAGGCTTTGGTCTGCGCCTTGGCAACAAAACCGATTGAGCTGACTCCACCTGCCACCGGAACCACATGATCACGCGTACCATGAATCATCAAGATTGGCACAGGTGCCTTGGCAACCGGCGGCTGTTCAAACATCGCACCTGACACCACCGCCACTGCGGCCAACTGAGTGCCCATTTGCTCAGCCAACTGATACGTCAACATGCCGCCGTTAGAAAATCCGGCAATATAAATACGAGTGCTATCTATTGCATAATGCTGCTTTAGATACGCAATTAATTGTTGAATAAAGCGCACGTCATCCACTTGCTGTTGCACGGCATCGCCACAACAGCCACCGCTATTCCAGACGCCTTTTTTTTCTGAAGGCCCAATCCCTTGAGGTGCCACCAATAAAAATCCCTGCGCTTCTGCCTGTGCTTGAAAACGCTTGATCATTTGTGAGGAGTTACCGCCACCACCATGTAAGGCAATCACCAGCGGCTGTGACTGGGCATTTGGATTGGGATTGAACAGTTCGAAACTACGCACCCGCTGATCAACATTGAGCCGCTTGTGCACAATCGGCAACTGATGATAGCGGATACTCTGCTGAATATGCGTCACAATTTTCTCCGTCACCCAGCCTGCTTGCGTTGCTGTACTCAAGCCGAGTGTGGCCAAGATTGCCAGCAGAATACGACGCTGCGAAGATCGAGTTTTAACTTTATTTTCAAACATATCGGGTGCTCGGCGACAGATTTTGATTCCACAATATCGCGCTCATTCCCGACAATCAATGTGGCTTTTGGTTGTTTTTTCTTGCTGCGAGCTACACAGAACCTTTGCCACTCCCCTGCAAAATCCTTATACTTATGAACAATTTTTTCGCATAAATTAGTGGATGCACATGAGTCGCGCCATCTCTCATATTGATACCTTTCAGGGCTTGATTCTTGCCCTACAAAATTACTGGGCCGAACAAGGCTGTGTGGTTCTCCAGCCTTACGATATGGAAATGGGCGCAGGCACATTTCATACTGCAACTTTCTTACGTGCGCTCGGACCTGAGACATGGAATGCGGCGTATGTTCAACCTTCTCGTCGTCCAAAAGACGGCCGTTATGGCGAAAACCCAAACCGTTTGCAGCACTACTATCAGTTTCAGGTGGTGCTTAAGCCAAATCCAGACAATATTCAACAGCTTTATCTCGACTCGCTCAAAGCGATTGGCATTGATACGCTGACTCACGATATCCGTTTTGTCGAAGACAACTGGGAATCGCCAACGCTTGGCGCTTGGGGTTTAGGCTGGGAAGTGTGGCTCAACGGTATGGAAGTGACACAATTTACCTACTTCCAGCAAGTCGGTGGCATCGAATGCTATCCTGTCACGGGTGAAATCACCTATGGCCTTGAGCGTCTTGCTATGTATCTGCAAGGTGTCGATTCAGTCTATGATCTGGTCTGGACCAAAGGCCAATTTGGTACAGTGACTTATGGCGATGTGTTCCATCAAAATGAAGTTGAGCAATCAACTTATAACTTCGAATATGCGCCTGTAGACAAACTGTTTGAATTGTTCGATTTTTACGAGTCTGAAGCGAATCGCTTAATTGACGCAAAACTCTCCTTGCCTGCTTATGAACAAGTCGTTAAAGCGTCGCATACCTTTAACTTGCTCGATGCACGCGGCGCGATTTCAGTCACTGAACGTCAGCGTTATATTTTACGTGTACGTACACTGGCTCGTGCGATTGCACAAAGCTATGTACAAGCGCGCGCAGAACTTGGCTTCCCAATGGCTGAACCACATTTACGTGATGAAGTATTGGCACAGTTAAAAGCACAAGCGGAAAGTGAAGCAGCTCAAGCTGAAAAAGCCAAGGAGAGTAAATAATGAGCAAACATACTGTTTTATTCGAACTTGGCTGCGAAGAGCTTCCACCAAAAAGCTTAAAAACTTTACGTGATGCCTTAAAAGCAGAAACAGAAAAAGGCTTAAAAGATGCTGGTCTAAACTTCGCTGCCATTGAAGCGTATGCAGCACCACGTCGTTTAGCGCTGAAAATTATTGATGTCGATGCCGCACAAGCAGACACACAAAAACGTTTTGATGGCCCAGCTGTTCAGGCGGCTTACGATGCAGAAGGCAAACCAACTAAAGCACTTGAAGGCTTTATGCGTGGTCAGGGCATTAGCGCCGATCAAGTCAGTACTTTTCAAGCGGGTAAAGTCGAGAAGGTCTGCTACCTAAAAGACGTCAAAGGTCAAAGCCTAGACGCGTTACTGCCACAGATTTTACAAACAGCCTTAGATAATTTACCGATTGCCAAGCGTATGCGCTCTGCGGCAAGCCGTACCGAGTTTGTACGTCCAGTGAAATGGGTGGTGTTGCTTAAAGATGATCAAGTGGTTGACGCCACTATTCAAGATCACCAAGCGGGTAATGTGACTTATGGTCATCGTTTCCATGCACCTGAGGCTGTAACTTTAGCGCATGCCAATGACTATTTAGCTGCACTCGAAAAAGCGTACGTTGTTGCGAACTTTGAAAAGCGTCAGACAACCATTCAAGAGCAAGTGAAAAAGTTAGCTGATGAAGTGAATGCGACTGCAATTGTTCCAGCCGACTTACTTGATGAAGTAACAAGCCTCGTTGAATGGCCTGTCGCTTTACGTGCAACCTTTGAAGAACGCTACTTAGCTGTTCCTCAAGAAGCACTGATTACCACCATGCAAGACAACCAGAAGTATTTCTGTTTGATCAATGCGGAAGGTAAATTACAGCCTTACTTCATTACAGTATCGAATATTGAGTCAAAAGATCCGACACAAATTATTGAAGGTAATGAAAAAGTTGTTCGTCCTCGTTTGTCTGATGCTGAGTTCTTCTTCTTACAAGATCAAAAGCAACCGCTTGCGTCTCGTAAGGAAAAGCTGGCCAATATGGTATTCCAAGCACAGCTTGGTACGCTTTGGGACAAATCAACACGTATTGCCAAACTTGCTGTTGCATTATCTTCAATTACGAATGCAAACCCAGCTGATGCTGAAAAAGCAGCATTACTTGCAAAATGCGACTTAACCTCTGAACTTGTGGGCGAGTTCCCAGAACTTCAAGGAATTGCGGGTACTTACTATGCGCGTATTGAAGGTGAAAACACTGAGGTTTCAGAAGCGTTAGGTGAGCAATATTTACCAAAATTTGCCGGTGATGTTTTACCTAAAACTAAAACCGGTACCACGGTTGCCCTTGCAGACCGTTTGGATACGCTGGTGGGTATTTTTGGTATTGGGCAAGCGCCTACAGGCTCGAAAGACCCGTTTGCACTTCGTCGCTCTGCTATTGGGATCTTGCGTTTAATCATTGAAAATGAATTGAACGTGACCATTGAAGAATTGGTCAATCTTGCACTTCAAGGCTATGGCGATATCGTCAAAGATCACGATAAAACCCGTACTGATGCAGTGGCTTTCTTGGAAGGTCGTTACCGTGCCAAATATGAAGACCAAGGCGTTGCCGTTGACGTACTTCAAGCCGTTCAAGCACTGGCACCAAAATCACCACTCGATTTTGATAAGCGCGTGAATGCGGTCAACCACTTCCGTGCCTTGCCAGAAGCGGCAGCACTGGCTGCTGCAAATAAACGCGTGGCGAATATTCTTGCCAAAGAAGCGGCACCAGAAGGTGCAGTCGTTGAAGCCAATTTAGTAGAAGATGCAGAAAAAGCATTATTTGCTGAGCTTCAAGCCGTCACGCCTGTGGTTGAGCCATTACTTGCAGCAAAAGACTACACTGCTGCACTGTCTAAACTTGCCGCACTTCGCGCACCGATTGATGCCTTCTTTGATGGCGTGATGGTAATGGCTGATGATGCAGAGTTAAAAGCCAACCGTTTACGTTTGTTGGCACAGTTGCGTCACTTATTTACTGCGGTTGCGGATGTGAGTGTATTGCAGGGTTAATTCCTACTTTGTAATTAAAGCCATGTTTTTATCTGATAAAAACATGGCTTTTTTTATTGCTGCTGCGTCATCCGCTGTAACCAGTCTTTCGCTGAGCCAGTCAGATGAGGTGAAAGTTTTTCCCACACCAAGGTATGATAATCATTGAGCCAGCGGCGCTCGGATTCATTGAGCAATGCCATATCAATACAACGATCATCAAACGGACATAGCGTCAGTGTCTCAAAATAAAGAAAGTTACCATAGTCCGACTGGGCATCGGCCATAGGCTGATTCACCACTAAGTTTTCAAGTCGAATCCCCCATTGCCCCTCGCGGTAAAGTCCCGGCTCATTGGAGGTGATCATGCCTGCTTTCATACCCGAATAGGGCGTGATTGGCGCATAGTAAGACAGTACTTGCGGGCCTTCATGCACATTTAACGCAAAGCCAACGCCGTGACCCGTGCCATGACGATAATCCAGTTGCGCCTGCCATAATTCTTTTCGACAAATACTGTCGAGTAAAGGTGCTGCAATCCCTTCAGGAAATACGGTCTGCGCAAGTGCAATATGTGCCTTTAACACCAAAGTATAGTCGCGGCATTGCGCGGGTGTGGGTGACCCAATCGGCACCACACGGGTAATATCCGTGGTACCTGTCTGATATTGGCCACCTGAATCGATCAACAATAAGCCCTGACCTTGAATCTGGGCAAATGAACTGTTTGTGGCACGATAGTGTGGCAAGGCACCATTTTGATTGAATCCTGCAATGGTGGCAAAACTCAGCCCTAAAAATCCAGATTGCTGCTGACGAAACTGGGTAAGACGTTCATCAATCGTGAGCTCTGTAATTGGCTGCTGCTCGGCCAAAGCCTGCTCTAGCCAAGCAAAAAAATGTGCCAATGCAACACCATCTTTGACCATGGTCTGGCGCATCCGCTCAATTTCGATAGGTGTTTTCTGGGCTTTAAACAGACTACTCGGATTCAGGTCGATCTTGCGCTTGATCTGTGCCGGACAGGCCTGAACGTGGGCAACCGATATTTTCGCTGCATCGATCAACAATGTGCCTGCCTTGAGCTGGCTCAATACCTCTTTGGTGGCGGTATAAGGCATAATTTGCAGGCCATCGCGGATCAAGCTGGCTTTGATCTCGCTCGACAGCTTGGCATCATCGATAAACAAAATGAAGGTTTGATCATCATCGAGATATAAGTGTGCCAAAAAAACCGGATTAAACTCGACATCGGCACCACGTAAATTCAAGATCCAAGCAATATCATCCAATGCAGATATGAAATGATGCTGACACTGTTTTTGTGTCATCTGCTCACGAATTGCAGCGATTTTTTCCTGTCGTGACTGTGTAATGACCTGCTCAGGCAATGCATATAGCGCAGCGCAGGGCAACACAGGCCGATCCGTCCAGATACGATCAATTAAATCCAGATCGGTACTCAGACGATAGTTTGCTCCGAGCGCTGTGTTGAGTTGCTCGAATAATTGGAGTGAGGTGACTTCACCATCCATCGCAATATGTGCACCCTCAGGCAAGTGTTGGCTCAGCCAAGTCACATAGGAAGTACGCGGATCTGGCGTTTGTTTTTGCAATACAATGCCACTGCCCGCAAGCTGCTGCGCGGCTTGTACCCAGTAACGGCCGTCCACCCACAAACCCGCTTCAGTGGCTATCACCACCAGGGTTCCCACCGAACCGGTAAAACCAGAAAGCCAGCTGCGGCTTTGCCAGTGTTCTGGTAAATATTCCGACATATGCGGATCGGCACTGGGAATCAGGTAGGCATCTATAGCATGCTGTTGCATCTGCTCCCGTAATTGTGCCAAACGGTACTGTGCACTGAGTTGTTGAATCTGCATGACCTTACCCTTGCTGATATTCGTGTTGATGCTGCATCAAACGGTGAATCGGTTTTCGTAACAGCGCAATCACGGCTGCGCCAATCAATAAAATTACCACACATTTTGAAAATAACGGCGGTAACTGGTGCAGTTGTTGACCAGAAACATGACCACCAATCCAGCCTGCCACCAGATTGCCCATCGCTGTAGCAGTAAACCAAATGCCCATCATTTGCCCAGACAAACCTTTCGGCGCCAGACGAGTCATGGCCGACAAGCCGACAGGGCTTAAACATAGCTCGCCCCATGTCATGAACAGCAAACATCCGATAAGCCAGAACGGCGATACTAAACCGCCATGATGCAGTACTTGCTGGGCAGCCAGAATCATCACCAGAAAGCCAAATGCTGCAAAAACTAAGGCCAGACTAAACTTGGCTAAATAGCCTGGCTCTTGTTGGCGTCGTGCCAGCGTGATCCATAACCATGCCGCCAGTGGTGCGAAAATAATAATAAAGATGGCATTAATTGATTGAAACCAAACCACCGGAATTTCAAAGCCACCGATATGACGCTCGGTATAATCCAATGCAAAAAGATTTAATGAAGTGGGCTGTTGCTCAAAGACAGCCCAAAATAATGTGGCGGCCAAAAACAAAATAAAACAGATCAGTAGTTTGGTTTTTTCAATACGATTTAAACGATGAAACAAAAATAAATAGGCAAAATAGACCGTCACAATCGCCAATATACTTAAGGCGAAATACTCCACGATCACCACAGGCTGAATCACGATCCAACCTCGATAGAGGGAAAAAAATCCAGCTATAAGTAACACAGCGACTAGGCTAAGACCCTGCTTAATCTTACGAATTTTGGCAGGATCACGCAGTACCGAGCTTTGCACAGGCATATTCTGGTTCAATTGGCGTACCTGTGGCATAGCCAAACAACGAAAAATCAGCAGGGAAATCAACATACCGATACCGCCAATACCAAAGCCGACATGCCAACCGTACCGTTGTAAGAGCAATCCAGTGACGAGAGGTGCCAGAAATGCGCCGAGATTAATTCCCATATAGAAAATGGAAAATCCCGCATCACGACGCTGATCTTGTGCCTGATAAAGTGTGCCCACAATCACCGAAATACAGGTTTTAAATAAACCCGAACCAATCACCAGCAGCACCAGCCCTAAATAAAAAAACACGGTTGAAAACCATGCGGTGAGTGCAATTGATAAATGCCCCAGTGCAATGATCACTGAGCCGTACCATACCGCACGCTCTTGACCCAACCAATGGTCGGACAGCCAGCCACCGACCAAGGTAAACAGATAGATACATCCAGCAAATAAGCCGACAATCGCCGCTGCATCGGTACGTTGAAGCCCAAGTCCACCTTGAGTCACCATAGCCGACATATACAAAATCAGCAGTGGTCGGATCCCATAGTAGGAAAAGCGTTCCCAAAGCTCGGTCAAAAACAACCCTTGCAGCGGTTTGGGATGTCCTAAAAATCCGCGGTCTAATCGTTTTGTTTCATCCTTCGTCATATGAATCCTTCATATTATTTTTTTATTTTGAAGAGATCAGCCTAACAAAACGGAAGCCAGGCACAATGACGCCGTGTTGTTATTTTTTAGACAAAATGTCAATTTACGATAATTAGATTAATTTTATTCATTTTTTAAGCGCTATTTTTTAATATAGTTCATTATGATGAGACTCATAATAATAATTGCACCACCTATGAGTACCCCTAATGACGGCCTCTCTCCTGTCATGATTAGGCCCAGTGCAATCGCCACGAGTGGCGTACAATATAAAAAGCTTGATGCTTGAGTTAACGGAAGTGTTTTCAGTACACTGCCCCACAACACATGCGCCAATGCACTCGGAAAAATCCCCAACAGGATAATGGATAGATTGGCTTGCCACGAAGCAGCCATCACCGCTTGCGGCAGATGTGGACTAAACAGCAATAAAGGCAGTGTCCCCAACCAGATGACATAACACATCATGCTGAGTACGTCGTAATTGAGGGCGAACTTTTTATATAGATTAAAATAAATTGCCCATGCCACCGCTGCCAATACAATGAATAGGCTGTACAAGCTAGGAGGCTCCACACCACGATCCGCTGTGATGACCAGTACAGCGCCCACAAGCCCGAGTAAAATACAGCCCCATTGCTTCAGTTGAATGCGCTGTTTAAGCACAAATGCTGAAATCAGTAAGGTAAACAACGGAATCGATTGGCTTAAAATACTTGAAGCCACTGCACTCACATATTGCTGTCCGGCGTTGATCAGTAAATGATGCAAGGTGACTGAAAAAATACCCAGAATACCCAGCGCAGGAAGATCTTTAATCTTTAGCGGTTGAATTCCTTTTTTGGCCACCAGCACCAGTAAAAATAGCGACGCCAATATAAATCGTAATAGTGCAATCTGCTCGGGACGATAGGCCATCAGTGCACTGTGTACACCTATCGGTGAGTAGCCCCAGCACAATACGGTCAAGGCAATACAAGCATAGAGCTTCACTGGATATTTCTGTACCCGTAGTGGTGAGTAAAGTGATATGGCCATGGTGGACTCGGCTGTGATCTCAAGTGGCGATGGCTTTAGCGTAGCGGACTGTTGTATTAAGAAAAATTAACTTATATTGATTGCATCATTCATTTTTAATGAAGTATGATCATGGAAATTAGTCAACTTCGTATGTTTCATACAATTGTCGAGGCAGGAAGTATGGTGCAAGCCGCTCTTCGACTACATTGTGTGCCCTCCAATATCACCACACGCATCAAACAGCTTGAAGAAGAATTAAATACGGCGCTGTTTTATCGTGATGGAAAGCGCTTACAGCTCACCCCGTCGGGAGAAATCTTTCTGGACTATTGTCAGAAAATTTTGGCACTGTGCGATGAAGCCAAACGTAGTGTTCATCTCGATGCTGCGCCTTCAGGACCATTACGCATCGGTGCAATCGAATCTTCGGCCACCACGCGCCTGCCGCAGTTACTCGCTAAATTTCATCAGCGCTATCCCGAGGTTAACATTCAAATCACCACAGGGACATGGAAACAACTTCTGCTCGATGTGAGCCAGCATAAAATCGACGGCGCGATTGTGGCAGGTTCGATTGAATTTCCATTGCTCAAAAAATTTGAGATTTATCAAGAAAACATGGTGTTGATTGCGGCCGAATCGCTTGGCGAAATTTCGACGCAAGAAGATTTGATTGGCAAAGAAATTTTTATGTGGACCGAAGGCTGTCCTTATCGTGCAGCACTTGAAGACTGGCTCAAACTTAAAAATATTTCACTCCCGATGACCAGTATTACCAGCTATGCCACCATTATTGGCTGCGTGAGTGCAGGCTCAGGCGTGTCGTTGATTCCCAAAAGCATGTATGAGCAATACAAAAATCTGCCTCAGCTTTGCGCTTATCAGTTTGATCATCTGACCGCGATTCAAAATCAGTTTTTCTAGCATCAAAATGTCTTAAATCATAAAGCTCGCGATGCTTTTTTAGCTTTGCTACAGCAGGAATTTTCTACAAAAAATTGCTAAAAACCGGGCTTTTGATTTTATCTTCTGGTTTAAAGTTCGCTATACTCAAGAAAATGAACAACAACATAGACTGAAAATATGAACTTAAAAACGCTTTCACTTGTGGGATTTACTTGTTTGGCTATCACTGCATGTTCAAGTAATCCACCTCTTCCTGAAACCACAGTTGGGGTGATTGAAGAAGTTAAAGATATCAAGGCCTTTCCGGACACCAAACACAACAAGGCCAAACTGATCAAACTAGGAAATCAATGCACCATCGAATTTACCGGGATGATGGAAGCCGGTAAGGCACGCGAGAACTGGACCTTTAGTGGCAATACCCTCATTTCGGCAACCTCTATCGTGATTGCCAAAGATGGTACAAGTGCCGCTAAGACTTTCGATTTATACGATAAAAACGTACAAGCCAACTTCCTATCACTGCGTGACAACTTTAAGAAAGAAAACGTGGCCCTGTGCCAATAAACCAATTCTTCTGCCCTTAACGTGTTTAAGGGCAGAGTCCTGCTGTTATTTCTTCCTCACACCTGTATGCCTCGTGTAGCAAGCTGTAAGGTTTTTTTCTAAAAAGCTGTTTATTGGCGCCGATCTGGTTAATATAAAGCAGACTTGATAGATGAACTTCACAGGATCGTGTTTATGTTAAAGCCTTTACTGCTGAGTCTTGCATTGAGCGTACCAGCGCTGACCATCACCAGCGTGACCTTTGCAGCAAACAGCACAGCATCCAATCCCTCAGATGCCAAAACGCCACCGTATGGCGATAATCCCAATATTTTTCGAGTGTTAACTTACAAGGCAGGAGAAAACCTGAACCGTCTTGGCAATTCGATCCAACGCGGTGCTGATAAATCCTCTGCCAAAATCAATGAAAAATGGGAAGACACCAAAAACTTTGGACAAGAGCAGTCTCAGGTTGCACAGCAAAAAGCCAGCAATGCCAAAAGCTATACCGAACAAAAATGGCAACAAACCAAAGCCGCAGTTGCAGGTGACCCAAGTGCTACCGTTCCCATTGAACAGCGTAGCCTGAGCCAGCCGTCAACGACAGCATCTCCAGCACCGTCATCTGCTGCGCCATCGGGTGCTGTGACCACGCCTCTTGGTGAAAGTGCTACACCTTAATCAGACATTGACTCGACGCTTGATCTGACCCTGTAAGAATCCCAATGTATTTTCGGTCAGTTGGTCGACAATCCGCTGTCTGGCTTGCACACTGCCCCACGCTGAATGTGGCGTGATCATCAAATTATCGGGCGTGTGATCGAGCAGCGGATTCCCGGATGTAGGCGGTTCGACGCTCAGTACGTCTGTTGCAGCACCAGCAAGAATGCCCTGATTTAAAGCCGCTAACAAATCGGCTTCATGTACAATTCCGCCGCGGGCACAGTTGATCACGAAAGCCGTAGGCTTCATACGCGCCAATGCCTCTGCATCAATTAAATGTCGGGTGTGTTCACTTAACGGACAGTGCAAACTTAAAAAATCAACTTGAGGTAAGAGTTCTTCAAGCGCAAGTCGATCTGCATGTGCTGGCCGTCCGGGAATATTGGCCACCAGCACCTGCATACCAAAGGCTTGTGCCAAACGTGCAACTTCCTGACCTAACTCCCCATAACCAACAATTCCCAAAGTTTTTCCAGAGAGTTCTATAATTGGATAATCTAAAAAGCAAAATTGTGATGCCTGCTGCCAGCGACCTGCCGCAACGGCGCGATCATAACGAATGAGAGATGTTGCCAGCGCCAGCATGAGCGTTAAAGTGTGCTGGGCAACCGAAGCTGTGCCGTAGCCCTGACAGTTACACACCACAATACCGCGTGCTTTGGCTGCCGCTAAATCGACATTATTGGTTCCAGTTGCCGAGATTAAAATCAGTTTCAAGTGTGGTAATTGTTCAATTGTTTGTGCATCGAGAACCACTTTATTAGTGATCGCTACATCGATATTGCGTAAGCGTGAAAGTACCTGATCTGGTGTCGTGGCTGTATAAAGTTCAAAACGTTGAAAACAGTCGCGTAATGCCTGAAAATCCAGATCATTCATATCGAGTGAACCGTAATCTAAAAATGCCGCGTTGAGACTCATATGCTGCTCTTTTGTAAATATTATAAAAAAAGGGATTGCTGAACAGATGCTCAGCACCCGAATTCGCTCTTTCTTTATACGGCTTCAGTCTGAACAATATCAAGGCTTGCCGATTATAAATACTGTCTAGTTACCCTTGATCAAACGATAAAATCGATCTGTTTGCTGCTCTTCACGATTTCTCCGCATCTACGTTTCTGCTGTTCTTGGCGTGTAATTTTTTTGATGGAACGCACACAAATCACGATTTGTTGAATATGATACACATGTCAACCGCTCGACTTTGCGCCGAGTGTGATTTTAAAGGACAGAAAAATGAAAATGATCAAATCTGCTGTTTTGGCTGTGAGCGTACTTGCTTCTGCTGGTGTTTTCGCGGGGAGTGCTGCGCTCAATGTAGGTGCAAATGCACAAGTTGATTCGAATGGTGGTTTACTGGGCCGTGTAGGTAGTGGCGTAGGCAACATCGTGGGTACTACTTTGCATACCACGCGTGATATTGCCACCACAGCCACTGGTGCTTCACTCGGTGTTGCGGGTCAAGCTGTTCATGCATCGCGCGATATCGCAGTGAATGCGACTGATCGTGCATTTGGTGTTGCAGACCGTGTGACCGACCGTGGTGAACGTGGCGTTGAACAAGCACGTTATGAAGAGCAGCGTCAACGTGAACAAGCGCGCCAGTACCGTGCAGAACAAAAAGCACGTGCAGATTCACGCTGGTCGAATCAGAAAAAAGAGCGCTCAAACGCTGGCGTAAAAGCCAATACACAAGTGGGGGTTCGTGTCGGATCGATCAATGCCAATGCAGGTGTCGATGCCAATGTATCCCCACGTAATCTTGGCGTACAAACACAAGTAGGTGTGGGACGCTAAGCGTTTAGCCATATTGAATATGAATTGAAAAAGGGACGATATCTCGTCCCTTTTTTATATAGTATGCACTTACTGGACGGCACTGAATTTCTCTAGCTCACCCACTGAGCCTTCAGCAAAATGACATAGTCCATGCTCATCGCTGCTTAAGTTTAAGTTTTTATAACTAAGCACATAATAATCAGGATATTTTTTAATCACAATCGGATTCATATCTGGAGTGAGCGTTTCATGCTCTTTAAATAATTTGGCCACCCGCCGATCATTCATGACCACCAGATAATGCTCGCCATTAATTTCTATTTTGAGCAAGCCGCTCATTTTGGCTTCGACCGCAATCAAGTATTTATTATTACGAGTTACTGCTTCTTCAGGATAACACTCAATCTTGTGGCTAATCAGATTAAACACCACCAGATTGCCAAAATGATCTTGTAACTGGTTGCTGGTGGCCTGCGACAAGTTCACTTTGATGCCGAGCTTTTGTAAATCTTGCTCGGTCACCTGACGACGGTTGAGCATAACTCGCGTGATCAGTTGCTTCAAATTCGCATCGAGATATTGATCGTCCAGATGCAAATCATTACTGCGTAAAATCCGGCCCAGTGCCGCGCTGTGCCGCGACATCAGGTTATGGATGACGGTACGGTAGTAAAATTTACTGTTTTTCTTAACGCTACGCATCTGCTGATAAAAATAACGCTGATCGAGCGGATGGCGAATAAAATCGTTGAGCAAGCTCGAACTGGCCAGCACAGATAAAGCTTCATGCCCGGTAAATGGCAAATGCAGTGTCAAAAGCTGCGGTACCACCTGCTTGATTTTGAGGTAATGTTCACGGTCTTCACGGTAGTAGGGATCGTACACCACGATATATTCGGCATCGCTGCAAACATCTTCGTGACGAATTTCCATATCGCGATGCACATTAACATCAAAAAATTCGGCATATCGGCGGTCTTCGACCACTTGCGGATCGATCGAATACTGTGGCACAAAGGCAATTACGCGCTGCATCCGCAGTAAAGCAGAGAACTTGATGGCCGCATATCCCCCCATTGAGCCGCCATATCCGACCACCGTTTCAAAGGTGTCTAAAATCGGATTGACCTGCTCCATCATCTGTTGCATCGATGCTTCGGGAAACCATGATTTCACTTTCGGCATGATACCGAGCACGTTATAGTCGTATTTGACTAAGGATTTTTCGGCATTAATTGACAAACCTTTGGCCCGTGTAATCAGATCACCAAAAGAGATGACCAGTTCACTTGAGGTTCCTTTGAGAAAAATGACACGGATATGTTCATCTTCAAAAATTATTTGTTTGTCCATGGATACACCGAAAATTATGACCAATGTTCATTTTTGCGTTAAGGCAAGCCACTGCACTACAGCGTGAATTGCTTATTTTATAAGGGCATGCCAGATAAAACAGGGCAAAAGATGACACAATGCAGATTTCTTGGCAAGCCATCTGCTCTGAGCCTGCCCTGTTACGCCGCCATTTTAGAAATGAAGCGGGAGATACAACCCATTAAAATTCTTCATAACTCGCCGGGTCTTGGTCGCGTAATCGACCATCTGCACGGGTCAAGGCATCAATTTGCTGCATCTGTTCGGAACTTAATTCAAAATCAAAAATGGTTAAATTGGCACACTGGTTTGTATCACTCGTGGCTTTAGGAATCGGAATCACGCCGTGTTGAAGATGCCAGCGCAACACCACCTGTACCACTGAGCGATTAAGCTGCTGTGCAATCTGCTTTAATTGGACATGCTCAAGAATTGTATTTGCTCGTCCGAGCGGACTCCACGCCATGGTCACAATATTGTGCGACTGATCGTAGGCACGCTGTTCGGCCTGATTAAAATAAGGATGCATCTCGACCTGATTAATCACTGGCACCACACCGGTTTCTCGACGCAAAATTTCCAGATGCTTGGGAAGAAAATTACTCACGCCGATCGAGCGCACATATCCGCGTTGCTGCGCCTCAATCAGGGCTTGCCATGCTTCGATATATAAACCCTGCGCTGGATTAGGCCAATGAATCATATACAGATCCAGATAATCCAGTTGCATGCGATACAACGACTCCTGAATAGTTTCCAGTGCTTTAGGATAAGCATGATGACGCCCTGGTAGTTTAGAGCTGATTTGCACCTCATGACGTGGCAGACCCGACTGCCGTAGCGCTTGACCTACAGCGCCTTCATTTTCATAGTTAAATGCCGAATCGAGAAAACGATAACCGTGCGTCAAGGCGCGCAGCATGGTATCGACGCCTGCGCTCCCCTTTAGGGTATAGGTACCAAATCCGAGTACGGGCAAGGTATTGCCGTCGTGCAGCTGAATCAAAGGAATATTCTGGGTCATGTTCTACTCATTAGGTTCAAGGTGTTCGATCCATCAGGATCATGTCACGCTTTATGTTTATGGATACCACAGAGCCATGCTAAAACGAAAACTGGTTCAGAACGGATTAAATTGTATTAAAAATGCTATTTCAATCACCACTTCAGCAGATCTTTCTATAATGAATGAAGGCAGTTAGCCCTCTCACTTCGTACGAGTACGCCACCATGAATCAGATTCACCAGACGGCACAACAAGGATTCAGTCACGCTGCACAACTGTATCAGCATGCGCGCCCGAACTATCCAGAAGCAGTGGTGAACTGGCTCAAGCAAGACTTGGCGCTTGATGCGCAGTCCAGTGTGATTGATTTGGGTGCGGGTACAGGAAAATTTCTTCCCTACCTCAAACAAGTCACCTCAGCAATTTATGCTGTAGAGCCAATACGCGAGATGTTGCAACAGCTTCAGGCTGCACATCCTGATGTCATCGCGATTCAGGCACACAGCACAGCCATTCCACTTGCATCTGAAAGCATTGATGCGATTGTGTGTGCACAATCTTTTCATTGGTTTGCCAATATCGAAACTCTCAATGAAATGCATCAGCTGCTTCGTCCTGAAGGACATTTGGGCTTGATATGGAATCAGCGCGATGAGCATGTGCCTTGGGTAAAAGCCATTGCAGATATTTTGGCACCCTTAGAAGGCGATACACCGCGCTATCACAGTGGCGAATGGAAAAAAGTATTTGAGTATCAGCAATTATTTCAGCTTGAACGCGCGCATGTGTTTCCACATTCGCACTGTGGAAGCGTCGAGCAGGTGGTGAGCCAGCGCTTACTCTCAACCAGTTTTATTGCGGCCATGCCCGGGGCTGAGCAACTGGCGTTGAAAGCTGAATTTGAAGCCGTGATATTTAGCTTCACTGGAAAACGACCTTCCGACCAAATTACCTTTCCTTATGTAACCTATGTTTATGACTTTAAAAAAATTTAAAAAAGTGGTGATGAAAATGAAAACCCGTACGTATGTGTATGCACTGATTGTTGCCGCAAGTGGCTCGCTATTACTCACTGCCTGCAATAAAACGCCCGACAGCACCGAGAAACCCGCAGCTAGCGCACAGCAGCAGGATGTGATGAAGCAGCTTCAAACACCACCACCTAAAAGCTTTGAGAATACCCCGCAAGATGCGCAGGATATTGCCGCGCTAGATGATTTTGAACAACGCTTTAATGCAATGAACAGCGACATGGAAGCAGAACTGATCAAGTTGCAAAAAAGCGGAGATTTAACGCCTGAGTTTGAACGCAACCGAAAAGCCGATACCGTAAATTCTGCGCTGCAAATGCTCAAAGCACTGGATTTAAAGACCGAACAAGGCCGCTATATTCAGGGACTGTTTTACCAGTATTGGGATATTCAAGCCAAAGCCTATAGCACTACCGAGACCTCCGCTGCCAGCAGTACCGCACATAGCGCCCCCATGACCCAAGGTTTAGGGCATTATTTGCAGGCACAAGAGCAACTTCGACACTGGAAAGAGATGCTCAAAACAAAATCTTAATCCTTAAAAAAACGGCCTTATAGGCCGTTTTTTTATCAGAATAAAGTATCTCGATATGTTCAATTCAAATGCTTTAATCTCAAGCTAAATATTTTGACGTTCGATCCATTGGATTGAACTCACGCGAAAGACTTCACAGGCACCATCACCAACCCCGCCTGGCGCTAACGATGATGTCCAGACCAGATTGTTGTCTTTTACCTCAACCAAGTCGCCTTTGAGTCGAACTAAATCACCTCGTTTAACCTGCGTAATTTGTTTGGCAATTGTTGGATTGGCAGGAATGATGTGCATGTTCGACACCATTTTTAAGGCCTGCTCGGGCGGCACGGGTACGGTGCGCATACTCCAGTTTAAATAGCGGTCATACTGATTGATCTTGATTTGCGATGCAATATTCGGATGTGCAAACAAGCCCCAGCTCACAGCATAGTCTATGGGTGAAAACTTGGCCTGTTCATCATGAAAATACTGCTTTGAACCTAAAATCCGAAAATCACCGTAAAACGGTTTTAGTACAGAAATTGCCTGTCCTTTTGCTTCGGGCTGAAGGCCACGGGCAATATTGTATTCGATAGAATTTGATGCGCTGGCCTGCCCAAGCCACAACGCAGCACACAAGCTGATCAGTAAGCGTTTGCGCATAGAGAACCTCGACGGGAATGCAATGAAATCATGTGGATATATTGATTATACTATGCTCAAACCCATGGAAAAATTAGCATCATTTAGTAACCGTCTATGTAAAATACGTAGTCGTATTTAAACCTCATCAAAATCAATCCGTATCGTTTCAAAACGCACCCGTCCTCGACGAATCGCTTCTGCAATCGCCTGCTGTCCTTTGGTCAGGCGTGCGCCTCCGCTTTTGATATCGACTAAAATCACTTCGATATCATCGGCATGTCCTTCGCCATCTCTAAAATCGGTATAGCCATCAAAAATAAGATAATCGACAGGATCGCCAATAAATTTCGCATCGCTCGGTAAATAACGGAATTCTGGCAAAATCGGCGCAAACTGCTCGGCCATTTTGCCTTTCAGGACCGCTCGGCTGGTATTGACACTGCGCTTTTGTGCTGCAATCAGCGCTTGCTGATGCTCAAGTTCAAGCTCGGCAATATACTGCTCGTACTCGGCTTTAATCCGCCCGTTACGACTGTTTGAAAGAATCAAGGTGGTCACTACCACCCCGATACACACCCCGATCAGCATTGCCATCCAGATGGACATAAGAATTCCTGTTTTGAAATGTGAGCCACACTTTAAATAAGCGCAACACTTTTGTCATGTCTGCGCATATTCCCGAAAAAAGATGCTAATCTAAATCAGAAATTTAAGCATTTATATCTGGCATGAAAACGATACTTATAGCAAATCAAAAAGGCGGCTGTGGCAAAACCATAACAGCAATCACACTTGCCTCTGCACTGGCACAAAAAGGTTATCGCGTTGCACTGGCCGATGCCGACAATCAGAAATCGGCACGGCAATGGTTAAAACAACGGCCAAGTCATGTTGCAGGCATTCAAAGTCTGGACTGGCGTCATGAAAAATCGATTGGTGAAGTGCCCAAAGGAATCGAGTATTTAATTATTGATGCACCGGGCGCGCTTTCAGATGATCAGGCACTGCATCTGATCAGTGAATCACATGCCATCGTCACTCCGCTACAACCCTCTTTTTTTGATATTGATAGCACCAAGCGCTTTTTAAAAGATATCCACGATATCAAGCGGATTCGTAAGGGCAAGGTCGAAATTTTATTGCTGGCCAATCGCATGAAAGCCAACAGCTCAAGCAGTAAAGATATTCAACAGTTTTTTGACAAGATTGAACAAGCGCCGATTGCATCGATCAATGAACGCAGTGCCTACGGTCAGCTCGCCATGCAGGGTCTAAGTATTTTTGATAAAACTCAGAAGAATTTTATTGAGTTGCAAAAACAGTGGCAACCGCTTCTAGATGCACTGATTGAAGATAAGAGCAAATGGTTCTAAAACAATGTTCTTAACAGATAAAACAGTTTTATTTTTGGCTACGTAATAAAACCAACTGTTTATTTGCCAGTCAGTTATTTTCAGTTAATATGATTTGGCCTCGCCCATCATGATTTAGAGAGTTCTGTGCAACAATACGCGCCAACCCTGCAACGTGCTTTATTATTCGGTTTGTTGATTATCCTGCTACTTTTGGGTTTTCACATTCTGAAATATTTTATTGTTCCTGTGGTATGGGCAGCGATTATTGCGTATATGACGTGGCCGCTATACAAACGGATTCAGCGTTTTTTTGGTGAACATCGCCCGAATCTGACCGCCACCATCATGATCAGCATTATCATTTTAGTGATTGGAGTTCCGCTTACCTTTGCGGTGTTTATTTTACAGCATGAAGGGCGCAATCTGTTTATTGAGTTACAGCAGCAAATTTTTTCTGGGCATCTGGACGCACCAAATTTTGTCCGTGACCTACCGATTGTAGGTAAGGAAATTGTACGTATTCTCAATGAAATCAACACCAATCCGAGCAATATTACCCAAAACGTGACCCTTTGGCTGCAAAGCCATATGGGCTATGGGCGCTTTGTATTAAGTGAAATCAGTAAAAATCTGGTCAAACTGTGCTTTGCTTTGCTGTCGTTGTACTTCTTTTACCGTGATGGTCAAACGATTTTATCGCAAGTGAGTAAAGCCCTCGAAATGGTGATTGGCCCTCGAATTCATCATTATTTAGATACGATTTCTGAAACCACACGTGCGGTGGTGTATGGGGTGGGTTTGACTGCTGTGGCACAGGCTATTTTGGCCGGGCTGAGCTACTTTGTCGCGGGCGTCCCTAACCCGATGGTACTGACCCTAGTCACTTTCTTGCTGGCGTTAATTCCATTCGGTACACCGCTGGCTTATAGCGCGGTGGCCTTATGGCTATTTTCTCAAGGCCAGATGGTCGGTGCGATTGGGGTAATGCTTTGGGGAGTTTGTATTGTCAGCACCTCCGACAATGTAATTCGTCCACTGGTCATTTCTGGCGCGACGCAAATTCCTTTTTTGCTGATTATGTTTGGTGTATTGGGTGGAATTGCCAGCTTTGGACTGGTCGGCCTCTTTATTGGCCCGGTCATTTTGGCAGTTCTTTTGGCGATCTGGCGCGAATGGCTGCATGAAAATATCGAACCGGAACCAATGCCTAAAACCACAATGATTTACGACAATCTGGACGACCCAAAACTCTAACGCCTCCTTATGTTCGTGTGGATAACAATCAAGTTATCCACATGATGGGGTACAAAAACCATTTACATTGCTCATTAAACTCCCGTATATCTGTGAAAAAACTGCTACACAAGCGTCTATTTGGTCATCAAAGCACTACCTTGATTTACATCTGACGGACATAAACTGAACGCGATTTACAAAACGAACTGTCATAGTTTTGAATCAGTCACTTTTATTTTTGTGCATTTTATAAACGTCAGAGGAATAAAATATGAAAATTGCATTAATTGGTGCAACAGGTATGGCGGGTTCTCGAATTTTAGAAGAGTTGGTGTCACGCGGTCACTATGTTAAGGCAATTGCTCGAGATATTCATAAAGTTGCAGAAACAGAACGCGTTATGGCGGTTGCATTAGATTTAAATGATCACGATGCTTTGGTCGATGCGTTGAAAGGCCAAGATGCAGTGATCAGTTCAGTGCGTTTTCATGGCCTCGATGCTAATGCATTGCTCAAAGCCATTTACGAATCGAAAGTGAAACGTTATATCGTGGTGGGCGGCGCAGGTAGCTTACATGTTCCGCATCAGAATGTTCGATTAATCGATACAGAAGAATTCCCAGAGGCGTATCGTCCCGAAGCTGAGGCAGCAGGACATTTTCTGGATAAATTAAAACAGATTGACGATCTGGACTGGACCTATATTTCGCCATCTGCCGAATTCGGCCCGGGTAAACGTACCGGCGAGTTCCGTTTGGGTAAAGATGAACTGCTGGTTGCCGATGATGTCAGTAAAATTTCAACCGAGGACTTTGCCGTTGCATTGGCCGATGAACTTGAACAGCGCAACCATGTTCAGGAACGCTTTACCGTAGGTTATTAATTTCAGTTTCTGATTTTCAGTCGCTGTTGATGACTGCATTCTTGTTCGCAGTTTGAAAGAGGAGCCTTCAAATGGCTCCTTTTTTACATGAGCGTGCTAGTAGCGATGATACGGTAAACGGATTGACAGCCTGTGTAAAAAAGCCCAATCTACAAACATAAAAAACTTAACAACTATAACATTTATGCGCAGTCGCTTTGAATTTTTGTCGTCTTATCAAATTAATGCAACGCTGGTGTATTGCGTCCAGATTTTTATTGTTTTGCTCGGGACCACCTTGGGGCTTCGAAGCTTAGGTCTACATGAACTGATCATTCCAGTGACGCTGGGTGCAATTGCAACCGCCCTCACCGATTTTGATGACCGCTTGACTATTCGTTTACGCAATTTAATGTATGTGTCGGTACTATTTTTTGTGGTCAGTACCATACTTGAATTACTGGCGCCCTATCCCGCTTTTTTTATTGTGTACCTGTCGTTATCGAGTGGCTTTTTAATTTTGCTGGGTTCACTTGGTCAACGTTATGCGATCATTTCATTTGGTACTGTGCTGCTGTCTGTTTATACCCTTTTTGGATTAGGAGAATACACACACTGGTATCAGCAACCTCTGTATTTTGTTTATGGTGTGCTTTGGTACGGCCTGACCTCTGTACTGTTTTTTATGATCAAGCCTACACTTGCCGTGCAAGACAATCTGGCTCAGATTTTTCAAAATTTATCGCAAGTACTCACCTTAAAGTCACGCTTATTTGATCCCGATAATCTCGACAATGTTGAGCAGTTGCTGTTTGAACTTTCACTCGAAAACAGCAAAACCGTGCAAAGTCTGAACAGTGCCAAAAGTTCATTACTCAGCCGTTTAAAGGCATCGCGGGTCAATAAAAACAGTATGCAATGGTTACATTTATACTTTGTCGCACAAGACATCCATGAACAGGTCAGCGCCAACTATTTGCATTATGAGCAAATTCAGCGCAATTTTAGCCGCAGCGATCTGATTTTTCGGATTCAAAAAAATATTCGCCTGCAAGCACAGGCCTGCGAACAATTAAGCCAATGCATTCTGAGTCGCCAACCCTATCAGCCTAGACCTGAAATCAAGCAGTCATTGATGCAACTAGAGCTGTCGATGCAAGACTGGATTGCCGAAAACCCGCACAACATCGAGGTGAAAAATCTCAAATTAATTTTAAAGAATTTACATAATCTGGATGATCAACTGAGTAACCTCGATGATCTTCAAGCCACCTATCCACAGCGGATGCAACATCATATCGATAACCTGAACTTACTGGATGACGATATTCATGGCATACGGGATTTATGGCTTAAGTTTCGCCAGCATCTGACGCCTCAATCGGCCTTATTTCGTCATGCCACGCGTATCGCCTTTGTGTTTGCTGCCGGTTCGCTCATCTCGCTGCTGCCTTTTGCGCAAAATGGCTACTGGATTTTACTGACCGGACTGTTTGTCTGTCAGGTGACTTATTTTGCGACCAAAAGTCGCTTAAGATTACGTACGCTTGGCACCCTGCTCGGCGTTATATTTGGTTTGCCCATCCTGTATTTTGTTCCCAGCGTTGATGGGCAACTCATGATCACCGTGATCTGTGGGGTGTTTTTCTTTTATCTTAGACAAAAAAAGTACGCGCTGGCCACCAGTATGGCCACGCTTATGGTGTTGCTTATTTTTAATTTAAAAGGTGCAGGCTACGCGATTATTTTACCGCGTGTGATCGATACCTTACTCGGTTGTGCCGTGGCTTGGTTTGCGGTCAGTTTCATCTGGCCTGACTGGAATTTTCGCAATATTTCCAACAATATTCGTAACAGTAGCCAAGCCTGTGTGGCGTATTTTTCTTCTGTGATTGAGCAATATCAAACGGGCCGCAATAATAGCATGGCGTACCGGATTGCTCGGCGCTTGGCACACAACAGCCAAATTGAACTCTCGACCATGATTTCGAGTCTTAGTGCAGAGCCACACCCGAACCCCGAATTAATTCATTCGGCTTTTCGCTACTTGGTTTATAGCCACAGTCAGTTAAGTTACATTTCGGCTTTAGGGAGTCATCGGGAAAAGATGGAGGATCCAGAGATTTTGACACTCATGCAAAAATGTCAGCAGATGCTGCATGCCGTTTTACAGCAGCACCAGCCATTACCTCACGATCAAATCGAGCAACAATTGCGTGAAATTGAGCGTTTGGCACAAAGCAACTCAGGCGCCGATAACCTGATGCTGGTGCTCAAACAGATCAGTTTGATTTTGGAAACCCTTCCCGAGCTGATCAACTTACGTACGCAACTGTTGCAGCAAGAGATTCGTTAAAGCTTAAGTTAGAATTGATCATTGGCTTTGCGGATACGCATTTGTTGCAGCAGTACCTTACGCGGAAAGCCAAACCATAATGTAATTAGAAACACCGAAGATAAACTAAATGCCATGATATGAAACTCGACATAAAGCGCGCGCACCAGTTCAATAATCAGGAAAAAACTAAACATCAATAACATGGATACCGCTGCGGCTACTGTGCCTTTGGCCACAGGTGAAGACATCAATGCAAAACGGTAAATCACCGAAAAGCTGAGACCTTCACCAAAACTGATCAAAGTCATTCCGAGTAATAAACATGGTATGAGATATTGCTGCCAGATCGCTCCAACCATGAGCACCAAAGTACCCAATAGCATGATCGGCAGTCCGATTAAAATGGTGCGACCTAAAGTCAACCTATCGATGATTTTAATTAAAACAATATTGCCCGCAATCAGCCCCAGAAAAATCGGAAACTGAGCCAAACCATACTGCACACTGCTCAGTTTTAGCTCATCCACCAGCATCACCGGGGATAACGCAATCCAGAGCATCAATGGCATCGCCACCAGTGGGAGTGCCAGCGTGAGGCCTAAAAAGGTGCTATCGCTGTAAATGCGTTTAAAATCATCGAATAAATATATAAATGGCTGACGCGTTACACTTTGCTGCTGGCTCGGCATTTTGGCTTTCAGCCCAAACCAGCTTAAAAAAGCCAAGGCAGCAATGGCGACAAATCCCCAGTGCCAAGAAACATAATCAATTAAAAAAGCGCCCAGTACCGGGCCAAGCAATGGTGCTAATAACGAGATATTGGCCATCAGTGCCATCACCTTAATGGCATCCCGCTCTTCGAAATTTTCCTGAACAGCCGCATAACCCACAGCAGAAATTACAGTTAAACCAATGCCTTGTAAAAAGCGTAATGCCAAAAACTGGGCCATATTGTGTGTGAGTAAAATCAGCAAACAACACACTGCAAAGAACAAGACGCCAGCCAGCAAAACACGCTTACGCCCCAAACGATCCGACAATGGCCCCAGCAGCCAAGCCACGCAGGCACCGCCAAGAACATAAAACGACATCGACGACGGCGCCCATGTGGCACTAACACCAAAGTCTTGCGTAATGGCCAACATCGCTGGCTGAATCAGATCGTTGCCGATATAGACCGCAAACTCAAACAGCACCAAGGCCAGCGGAAACATCAACGTTGCACGATTTAGGGAAGTAGTGTGTTTCTTTTGCATGATGCTCAACGTATCTCACATGCTCATTATCGAGCATCGGTATTTTTGAAAAAATAAAGCCCCTGATGACGAGCACCAACTATTAAAAAATTGATATGAATCAAGAGCTGAACTGCTCAATAAAATTCACCCTGCATACAAGGTGAGAATAAAGCCAAGATCATTATGCTGCGTGTGCGTTTTAAAGCACGATTTGCATAATGCCTGATCTGTATTTCAATGTGATGATTTTAGCATTTTTGACTTAAATCGTCGATGCGAGAATTGTTGACGGTCTGCTAAGGCCACTTAAAAACAGCTGATTTGTTTTAGCTTGAAATCACGCAATTACAGGCTAAATGTTCTTTTAATCCGATTGAAATTGAAGTGTAAAAATTTCAGTTCGACTGTGTAAATAGATGTTTTCATGATTTTTAATCAATAATCTTTTTCTCATTCCAGCATTTTTCAGCAACATTATGCGCTTTATACTGCCTTCAATTTTTACAATTTCTATCCAATCCTATGAGCAAAATTTTACTGATTAATGGTGCAAAAACCTTTGCACATTCCAAAGGTGAACTGAATGACACCCTGACCGAATTCGCCACAGACGTATTGAGTGAACTGGGGCATCAGGTACAGGTTACGCGTGCAGACAGTAAATACAATGCAGATACAGAGGTTGAAAAATATCTCTGGGCGGATGTGGTGATTTATCAAATGCCCGGTTGGTGGATGGGTGCACCGTGGACAGTTAAAAAGTATATCGATGATGTCTTTACCGCAGGCCATGGCAGTTTGTATGCCAGCGATGGCCGTAGCCGCTCAGATCGTACGAAGACTTACGGATCAGGTGGCCTGATTCAAGGCAAACAGTATATGTTGTCCTTAACGTGGAATGCCCCACTCGATGCATTTGAAGATCCAGATCAGTTCTTTCATGGTGTAGGGGTCGATGGTGTGTATCTCCCTTTTCATAAAGCCAACCAGTTTTTAGGTATGACGGCACTACCAACCTTTATTGCCAACGACGTGATTAAGCAGCCAGAAATCGAGGCCTATAAAACGGCGTATCGTCGACACCTTGAAACCGTGTTTGCATCGACTGCTCTATCATTTGAGCAGCACGATCAGGAGCAGCATGCATGATTACCGTGATTGCCGAAATCAAAACCCACGCAGGTGCCGAGCATCGTGAAGCCGTGCTGGCTGCTCTACACAGTATTCGCACTGAAGTGCTTGCAGAAGATGGCTGCCATGGTTACCAGCCGATGATTGATCATGCGTCTGAGGTCAGTTTTCAACGTCACGATGCACAGTCAATCGTCATGCTTGAACATTGGGAAAGCGTTGCACATTTACAGACTGCACACATGCAAGCTTATCAAGCGCGTGTAAAAGCACACGTGATCGAGGTTGATATTCGTATTCTGGATCATGCGTGCTAAGGCTTTAGGCCGATGTAACAGGCCCTGCATTGGGCCTTGTTTTAATTTTGGTCTTTGAGCAACTGCTCAATCTGCTGTTCTAGCTCGTGGTACGATTGACCATACATCGGCAAGCGTGGCTGCGCCGTTTTGCCATCCCACTGCAACACATACCCATCTTTGGATTTACGTTTGAGTTTACGTCCAATCCCCAGCGACACCGAAAACAGATTGACAAAGCTACGCGCACCAACGCCCACAAATGGCTCAAAGATTAACTTTGGCTGATCGGCCGCTTCTCGACCCTCCCATTTTTGCATGATGGAGTCTTCATGCATCATCAGGGCTTTACTTTTAGGGTATGGCTCAACAAAAACGACCTTTTCAATACCGGCAGAAATAATATGTTTGGCACAGTTATGACACGGAAAAGTCGTTACAAACAATGTCGCCCCTTGCGTTGAAATGTTGCTTCGACTACAGCTGAGCAAGGCATCCATTTCAGCATGGACCACCCGCCCATATTCGGTAATTTTTTTGATTTTACTTTCTTTTAAGATTTGCTGAATTTGAAGTTTTAATGGCGCTGTTCGTTCTTGCTCTACCGATTGATCAATCACCTCAGCCAGTTGCTGAAACAGGTCATCGATAATTTTATTTTTTTCAATGGTATTGGCATCGAAACCACGCATAAAATCACGGCCCGATTCGAGATCGCGTACCTCGCCTGTCTCATCATCTAGATACGGCCAGTACGTACCGCCTTGAAATTTCGGTACATCATTCGATCCCACTGCCAAAATCGTATTGTTACGCGCAATAACTGCCCCAACCTGTCGCGACAGATCGGCTGAACGTACACTGGCCGTAAACGACATATAGGTCGCAAACTCGTTAAAGGTTGGCGTGATGTACGGGTCTGCAAACAGAATTCTTAAAAAGCGCAAACATGATGCCCGTAGCTCCAGCTCAGGTTGACGTGATTGTTCAGGATTATACTTATCGAGCTTTAAAAAATAATCGGCCAAGTGAAACGCTTCACTGGTGTGCTGACCATAAGCATTGGCTTCGCCTTCGTCGCGCTCAATCAAGATGCGGGCGCTTTCCGGGCTAATGCCATAATGTTGAATCAATGAACTGTGACGCGCCGTTTTTGATTCATATAACGACAGCTGAAAAAAACCATTGGTGTAGATTTGTCTGAGCGCCTGAATTTCGGCTTCATGCTTTAACGAATCGATGATATAGGCTACACGGCGCTGGCTTGCATCTTGGTCTGGATGTTGTGCCTGCCATGCTTGACGGTGCTTGGCAATCAGACGTGCAATCTGAAGGGCCAAAAAGTCGGTATCGTGGTCATGGCGTAGCTGATTGCCGACATCCATATAACGATAAATCCGTTCAAATGCATTCAGTGGATGTGCTGGCTCGTCGACATGCTGCGCCAGAATATCTTTGGATACCGTAATAATCTCGACGTCGTAAGCAAATTCGGTTTCTAGCAGATCGGTGAGTGTAGCGGTCAGGATGTTCAGGCTACTTCCCACCGCCCCGACTAACCCGATAATCAGTTCATTGCTTACTTTTTGTATTTGCTCTAGCAACCGCATTCTCCAGCAAACAGATTGACAGACTTGATTAGTGTAACGTGTTTAGATCAAAAAAGATCGCATGCGGCACATTGGTCCGCTGCGATCTGAATGAAATCATACTTGGTAATCAACAAGCGGTTATTTCGCGCTCGTCTGATGCTGAAACTGCGGTGAACGTGGGCCATAAAGTAGCCCTATTCCCGGATTTGCAGGCGTTGGTGTAAGCATTTGATAATTGACTGCGCTGGCAATTGGGTAAGCACGGTCATTTAAGTTACTGGCAATCTGTTCGACCAATGCACCGACCAGAGCACCAATCAAACCGCCATTGCCGTTATTGCTCGACTGCGCAATTCGCTTGCTGCCACTCCAGAGCACATCTCCGGTTTTCAGATCGATCAATTTGGCATCGGCGGCCACTGTGGTCACACTCTGTAGCACCTGATAGCTCGATCCGTATTCCTTCACACGGATATACAACCCGGCATCGGCCCCAAAAATCTCCTGCAACTTCTGCGGAGCAATCGATTGTGCATCGCTGCCATTGGTGACCCCGTTTTCTTTAAACATGCTGTCGACAACAGCCAGCGGGAATACATAGTAACCCGCTTCTGCAACCGGCACGGTTACACTCGACCAATAGCTGTAGGTCGCTTTGACATCGGGTGAATCATTAACCGGTGGCAAAACCAGAATAGATTTAGGCATATGCTGCTGATAGGCCGTGGTGTCTTTTTGCAATGCAGTCGAACTGGCACATCCTGTCATCAGTGCGGTTGTGGCAAGGCCAAACAACATTAAAAGTGATTTCATGAGCGTACCTGTCCACTTGCCGTAAGTTTTTTCGAAAGACGATCCATCAAAATGCTCGATTCAGGATACACCTGCTTCTCAAGCTGAAAATACTCGCCTGCTTTTTGGCTGTTGCCTTGCTGGAGGTACATCAGCCCAAGATGTGCGTATAGTCCTGGCGGAACAGCCAGACCTTTGCCCTTCGCTTTTTCAATATCGGCTTCAAGCTTGATAATTTGCGCGGCCGGCGTGGCTTTTTGCGGCGCACTGTACATCAGGTACGACTGCTCAGGATAACTTCCCCAGCTATACAACGATTTGGGTGCAGAAACACAGCCTGTAAAGAGCACACTTAAGCTGCTCAATAGAATTAGTTTTTTCATTTGCGGTGGCTCGGCTATTACTGCATCGACCAACGATTCGACTGGATATCAGTCACTAAATGATTAACAGCTTCGCGTACAGCCAAATCCAGAACCTTGCCATTTAAGGTTGAGTCATATGAAGCGGTAGAGCCAAAGCCCAACACCTCACGGGCACTCAGCGCATATTCACCAGCGCCTTGCACCGAATGCACCACTTCAGAGGTGCGTACATCCACCACATTTAAATTAACTTTGGCATAGGCAATCTGCTCTTTACCACGGCCCAAAATACCAAATAACTGCTGATCGCCAACTTCCTTGCGCCCAAATTCAGAGACATCACCAGTAATCACATAACGCGCGCCCTTGATGGCTTGTGTGCCGTTACTAAAGCCTGCTTCTTGTTTGAGTTCAGACAAATTATCGCGATTTAAAACCGAGAAATAGCCCGATTGCTGCAAATGCGTTTCCAAAATGGTTTTGGCTTGTCCGCCTAAACGATCGACGTTGTCTGAAAAAATCCCGCGCATGTAGCTTGAGCGATTATCAAATTTACCAATCGAAACTGGTGTTTTTACCCCTGCGTATCGTACTTGAGCTGTTGCAGCAGTAACCTGCGGGCTCTGAATTGTTTTAGATGTTTCTGTTGTTGAACATGCGCTAATAAGAGCAGATGCTGCCAGCACACTGAGAATCAATACATTTTTCATTGTTTAATTAAAGATATGGTTTTAAAGAGAACGCATAGTATAAAAAAATTTAACGCGGCTTAATATCTTTAGATTGGACTTATTTTAGTGCGTGATCGGTTGAGTAAATACATGCGGGTATAGCGCCATCCATCGAGCACAGATGAATCTAGACCCGCATACAATAGAATTAATTACACTTTGCCGTTTGAAAACCACGATGTGATTTAGCGCGTGCGCACTGGTAACTCAGTTGTTTATTTTGCAATTGCCATGCATTGTCGAGGCGCTTAAACATATATTCGGTACGCATCGCACGGACTGAATCGTCTAGCAAGCCGGTTTGAATCACGGTAATACGTGACACAGTCGGCGACTCGGCGCGGTTAAATACCTGCTCTATCGAGGTATTTTGATAATCTTTGGCAATTTCAGGTTGCGCATGGAGTACCTGTTGCATTGGCGTTTGGCCTGCTTTGTCCTTAAACGGCATCAATTTACTGGTGGTAGCACAGCCGGTCATGAGTCCCACACATAAACCTGAAATCGCAGCTAATCGTAACATCGTCATCCAATACATCTTGAAAATAAAAAAGCGTAGCATCAAGATGCTACGCCCTAAAGGATTACAATGTGGTAACTATGTAGTCACACAGCATTATTCTGCTTATAAATCAAAGAGTTTACCCGGATTCATAATGCCTTTTGGATCAAATACTTTTTTCAGTGCTTTCATGTATTCGATTTCTTCAGCAGAACGTGAGTACTCCAGATACGGCTTTTTGGTCATGCCCACACCATGCTCGGCAGAAATCGAGCCATCGTATTTTTTAACCGTATCAAATACGTACTTATTGACCACCTGACACTTTGCAAAAAATTCGTCTTTGCTTAAGTTTTCAGGTTTTAAAATATTCAAATGCAGGTTGCCGTCACCGATGTGACCAAACCAGCAGATCTCAAAGTCCGGATAGTTTTCTTGTACAATGGCATCAATTTCACGAATAAACGCCGGTACATGAGTAATCAACACCGAGATATCGTTTTTATACGGAATAAACGGCGCAATCGATTCTGAAATATCCTCACGCAAACGCCATAGGTTGGCTGCCTGATCCAGTGTCTGGCTCATTACACCATCGTATACCCAGCCTTGTTCCATGCAGTGTTCAAAAATTTCCATCGCCTTGTCCATAATAGGCTCATACGGCGCTTCAAATTCAAGCAACACATAAAATGGGCATTGGGTTTCAAACGGACGCTGAACATGTCCGTGATCGAGCACTTTTTGCATGGCCAATTCGCCAAAGAACTCAAATGCAGTCAGATCAATTTCTTTTTGAAATGCATGTAAGACTGGCATGACCGCATCAAAATCTGGTACGCCCAGTACCATCACCTGTAAGTTGTGCGGTTGACGCTCGAGTTTGATTTCCGCTTCTGTGATCAGGCCTAAGGTGCCTTCACCACCAATAAACAAATGCTGTAAGGCATAGCCCGTCGCATTTTTGATCATGCCTTTATTCAGACGTAAAACATCACCTTTACCGGTGACCACGGTTAAACCGAGCACCCAGTTACGGGTCATGCCGTATTTAATTACTTTAATACCGCCGGCATTGGTGCCAATATTACCGCCAATCTGGCTTGAACCCGCAGAGGCAAAATCGACCGGATAATACATGCCTTGTTCTTCGGCATAGTTTTGCAACTGTTCGGTCACCACACCTGCCTGCACACGCACCATACGGTCTGCAGGATAAAACTCAAGGATCTGGTTCATTTTGTCCATGCTGATGACAATTTCACCGTTGGCTGCCACAGCACCTGCTGAAAGTCCGGTACGTCCGCCAGATGGCGTAATCGCAACATTAAAGCGGTTGGCAAGCTGAACCACAGCTTGAACTTCTTCCGTAGTCGACGGAAATACGATGATGGATGGATTCGGATCAAAATGCTTTGTATAGTCCCGCCCCCAATTTTCAAGGCTATCGGCATCTGTTTTAATGCGGTTTTCACCGACAATTGCCGTTAATTGGGTGAGTAACTCAGGTGTTAAAGCGACTGGAGCGTTCATCGTTTGCAGACCTAGCAAGAAGTAACAGGTGGGAAGAGACCATCGCATCACGGCACAAGCGCAATACGGGCAAGGCCTCTTAAGCATCTCAAGTCTGAGAGCCAAGCAGTCTATTTATTTTACATGTAAGCGCCGAGCGGATAAAGCGTATACGCACGCATAATGCATATTCGCTTTTAAAACTTGTAAGAAAACACGAATAAATCTATAAAACGCACCGCTTCGGGGCATGATGGCGCGACATTTCCCCTGCAAATACACGCTTTCCGATGACAAGTCGGTATATAAGAAATGAACAACTTGCATGACTCTGTGATATGATACCGCGACTAAATTTGGCCTTTGTAGCGGAGCCGTAATGAGCCAACATCTATCACTACCTAAAGACAAAATTCGTTTCTTGTTGTTAGAAGGCGTTCATCAAAACGCCGTCGACACGCTTCATGCAGCGGGTTATACCAATATCGATTATCGTAAAACAGCACTGGATGGCGATGCGTTAAAAGACGCCATTAAAGATGCTCACTTTATTGGTATTCGTTCCCGTACTCAATTAACCGAAGATGTCTTTGCAGCTGCGAACAAGCTCATCGCAGTGGGTTGTTTCTGTATCGGAACCAATCAGGTAGATTTAAAAGCAGCAATGGCACGTGGTATTCCTGTATTTAACGCGCCTTATTCCAATACCCGTTCAGTAGCTGAACTTGTGCTTGCGGAATTAATCCTTCTTTTGCGTCGTGTCCCTGAAAAGTCGGCAGTCTGTCACCGCGGTGGTTGGGACAAATCTGCAGTGGGTTCGTATGAAACACGCGGCAAAACATTAGGTATTGTTGGTTATGGCTCCATCGGTTCTCAGCTTTCAGTATTGGCTGAAAGTCTGGGTATGCACGTGATTTATTACGATGCAGTAACCAAACTTCCAATGGGGAACGCGCGTCAAGTCGGTTCACTCGACGAACTTCTGGCCACTGCGGATGTAGTGACCTTACATGTTCCTGATGTACCGTCTACACGTAACTTCTTCAAGAAAGAACAGTTTGCCAAAATGAAAGAAGGCGCAATCTTCTTAAATGCAGCACGTGGTACGTGTGTGATCATCGAAGATTTAGCCGATGCGCTAAAATCTGGTCACCTTGCGGGTGCAGCTGTTGACGTATTCCCGAAAGAGCCAAAAGCAAACGGTGAAGAATTCGTATCTGCCTTGCGTGGTCTAGACAACGTCATCTTGACACCGCACGTGGGTGGTTCAACCATGGAAGCGCAAGCGAACATCGGACTTGAAGTATCTGAAAAGTTTGTTGCGTATTCAGACAAAGGTATGACGCTTTCTGCGGTGAACTTCCCAGAAATCGCATTGCCACTGACTGAAGGCAAACATCGTTTATTACATATCCATAAAAACGTGCCGGGTGTGTTGTCTAAAATCAATAACCTGTTTGCAGAGCAAAATGTCAATATTTCAGGCCAAAGCCTGATGACCAAGGGTGACATTGGCTATCTCATTATGGATGTCGATGCATCGGCGTCTCAAGAAGCCCTAGACATGCTCAATCAGGTTGAAGGCACAATTCGCGTTCGCGTCTTGTTCTAAGCCTGTATGTTTTGAAAAGCCACAGCACAGCCTGTGGCTTTTTTACGTGTAGATCGATTATGATCGGCAAAAATATACCAAACATTAAAAATGTCTTTATCTGATTCCAAATCTCATCTACACGCACTCTTGGTCCTCTTGATTGCGATGATTAGTGTGCAAAGTAGTGGCTCGTTGGCCAAAATGCTGTTTGCACAGTATCCAGCACTGACCGTTTCTGCAATGCGTTTATGCTTCGGGGCGCTTATTTTATCGGTTATTTTTAAAGCATGGACCATCAACTGGGGGCAAATTCGCTGGCGGGCAATTATCAGTTATGGCATAGCACTGGCCGGAATGAATGCGCTGTTTTATTTGTCACTCCAGCGCCTACCACTAGGTATTGCGGTGGCTTTTGAGTTTATTGGGCCATTAAGCGTGGCCCTGTTTTACGCACGGCAAAGATACGATCTGCTCTGGGTGGGGTGTGCCATTCTGGGCCTGATTTTGCTGTTTCCTTTTGGTCAAGCACAGCATGGCTTAGACAGCTTGGGCATTGTACTGGCACTCGCGGCTGGCGCCTGCTGGGCGTTATATATTATTGCGGGCCAAAAACCTTCAGGTGTTTCGGGAAATCATACTGTATTTTTGGGAATGACGGTTGGCGCACTGATTTTATTGCCCTTTGCCTTGCTCAGCGGAAATATTGGTCAGGTGTTTGAGTTTCCAAATCTTTTTCTATTTATTATTTTGGCCATCTTGGCCAGCGCTTTACCCTTTTCACTGGAAATGCTGGCCTTGAAGCGTTTAACGCCATTAAGCTTTGGAACTTTAATGAGCCTCGAACCTGCAGTTGCCGCATTTTCGGGATTTATTTTTCTGGGTGAAATACTGCTTTGGAATCAGTGGTTGGCCTTGGCGACCATTATCACAGCGTCGGTCGGTTGCACCCTCACCACTCAACGTGCCCGAAAAATGCAGGATTAAATAATTTAAACTGGATCTCTTTATGCCCAATTCAACGCTGATCGCCGTGATTGCAATGCTGCTGTCCATGACCTGTTATCAAATCAGTGCCTCATTTGCCAAACAGCTGATTGCCGTACTCGATCCTTTAAGTGTGACCATTTTGCGTTTATGTTTCGCATCGATTCTGGTGTTTATCATGTTTCGCTCATGGAAAATCTTGCGTAAGCTGCCAGTACTCGCTTGGCGCGATTTACTGTGTTATAGCGCAGCACTGGCCTTAATGAACGTTTTGTTTTATATGTCGCTGGGCAAATTACCGCAAGGTATTGCGGTGGGGCTTGAGTTTATTGGGCCACTGGGTTTGGCCTTGCTGTCGATCCAGCAGCGTAGTGATTCGATCTGGGTTTTATTTGCAATTTTAGGGATTGCCCTGATGGTGCCTTGGCAAGATGCAGCACAGGCCAATTTTTCATTGTTAGGTGCGGTGTTTGCTTTGAGTGCGGGACTGTGCTGGGCATTTTATATTTATTTTGGTCATAAAGTGGTTCGGCAAAATATTGGTATGCACGCCTTAACCATTGCCATTACCCTCTCTGCTGTAGTGCTACTTCCCGTGGGGCTCATACATCAGCCACAACATCTGCTTCAGCCAGCATTTTGGCCTAAAGCACTGTTAATTGCAGTACTGGCGACTGTTATTCCCTATGCTTTAGATCTGTTTGCACTTCAGCGCTTAACCAAGCTCAGCTATGGTACTTTATCGAGCCTGTCACCGGCACTGGCAGCACTGGCTGGACTGATCTTGTTACATGAGCAAATTACCGCATTGCAGTGGCTGGCATTGGGCTGTGTCATTCTGGCCTCGATTGGCGTAACCTTTAAAAAGAAAGTCGATCTTGCTACCTAAATAGTGCAAGATCGCACAGTTACAGACCAAATAGACAGGTTACACAGACGCTGTTTTTTTGTACTTGGCATACTCGTTCAAATATTGCTTGCCCAGTTTCTCTTTTTCAGCATCGTCGAGAATTTTACCGGCCTGCTGAAAAAACTTGTGTTCTTCTTCTTTCAAATGATGATGTACTTTGTCCGCCAGTTTTTTCGCCGTTGCAATCCAGCTTGGACTGCTCATATCGGTTTGTTCTAACTCCTCGACCATTTCATCCATTTCGTGGTGCTCGGCCAGAGCATGGCGTGTAATATCCAGACCGGTATCATTAAACATCAGCGGAATATACAAATAGCGGTCTTCTGCCACCGAGTGTGCATACAGTTCATTTTTCAGTGCATCAAACAGTTGTTGGCGCTCATCGCTATCCCCACTGGTTTGAACCAGTTGTTCAGACAAGTGACGCTGTTGGTCGTGGCTTTCACGTAAGGCTTCAAAAATATTCATGTCATATTTCCTATTCTGGCTATTTATAATTTTGGCTAAACAAGAAAAAAAAGAGCAACCTGCGCATCAAGTTGCTCTTAGAGTGTATGTCGAATTTTGAAACTAAATTGAATACTTCGTGTCAGTGCTGTGTATCAAAAACGTTGTAGCCGAATTTATCCTGTCACAAACATTTGATAACCAATACGGCAAATCAAGACAGATACCAGAATTAAAAAGATAATCCGGACAAAGCCACTGCCATATTTCAAGGCCACACGAACACCGACCACCGAACCAATCACGTTGGCAACAGCCATCATCAGACCAATCTGGAAAATGACATGACCTGTGGGTGCCAAAAAGCTCAGTGCTGCCAGATTGGTCATAAAATTACCAATTTTAGACAAGGCAGAGGCATGTAAAAAATCAACATTTAGAAAACGAATAAAAAAGAAGATGAAGAAACTGCCCGTGCCTGGGCCAAAAATACCGTCATAAAAGCCGATCAGTAAACTGCCAATTGCTGCAAGCACCAGGAGTTTAGGGGTAATCGAGATTTCAGAATGTACCTGCCCAAAATTTTTCTTGAGCAAGGTATACACTGCAATCACGATCAGCATCACAAACACAAATGGTCGTAGAAACGATTGTGGAATCAAGGACAAACAAGCAGCGCCCAGAAACGAACTGATCAATGCACATACGGCAATCACTGCCAGTAATTTCCATTGAAGTTTGACCTTGCGAACAAAGGTATAGGCTGCTGATGCTGTACCAAAAATCGATGATAATTTATTGGTACCAATCACCGTTGCGGGCGACATTTGCGGAAATGTGCTCATGATGGCGGGAATCTGAATCAACCCACCTCCCCCAACAGCCGCATCAATTGCACCTGCACAAAACGCAAAAAAGATTAAGCTGAGTAGAACTTCAATTTCCATCTGAGGTTATGCCTTATAAATTTAAAATACGTTTCGGCACCAATCTTTTTTTATCTGTAATTTCAGCGAGTCCTAGACATCGTTCGCCATCAAACACCAATACTTCTGACGCTGCATCATGATCGATATTGCTTTCTTGCCCGTTGCAGAAAAATTTCAGGCGACCGTCCGGAATTTGAACCTTTGGTAAATATTCAACTGGTGCATAGGGCGGCAATAATAGCACATCACGCTCAGATTCATTGAGCTGTTCTAAATATTCAAGCGTGTATTCTGGAATTAAATCAAAATGGCCAGTCTGAGTTCGGTGTAATGCTTTTAAATGCCCACCAAAACCGAGTGCTTCACCAATGTCTTCACCCAATACACGAATATAAGTACCTTTGGAACAAGTCACATCCAGCGTGAGGCTATCGGCATTAAAATCGATCAAGCTTAAATCATAAATCGTGATCGGTCGTGCTTCACGCTCAATTTGGACCCCTTTACGCGCTAGCTCATACAAGGGACGACCGTCACGCTTGAGCGCCGAATACATTGGGGGAATCTGCTGAATCTCACCGCGAAACTGCGCCAATACCGTTTCGATGAGGTCACGTGTCAATACAGGTACAGGGCGAGTCTGGACAATATCGCCCTCAACGTCGCCTGTGGTGGTGGTTTGACCCAGCTTGACCACGGTTTGATAGCGCTTGGTTGAATCGAGTAAATAATGCGAAAACTTGGTCGCTTCACCTAAACAAATCGGTAAGAGTCCGGTGGCAAGCGGATCAAGCGCGCCCGTATGCCCGGCTTTTTGTGCACGAAATAACCATCGAACTTTCTGTAAGACACCATTTGAACTCAGACCTAGCGGTTTGTTCAGTAAAAATACTCCACTAATTGGACGTTTGGATGGCTTACGAGAATCTGCGGTCATAATCGTACTGTGTGTCAATAAAATCAGCCGCCATGGTATCAAATCCGTTCATCCGTTTTTTAATTATTTCGCCAGAGATATGCTATTTTTTTAGTGAGATTGATTGACATCATCATCGAATAAAAATAAGTGCGGTTTGGAATGTTGTATGCAAGGATCGAAAAAAATTTATATCTGGACAGGTGTCCTCGGTTTGGTGGTCTTGGTGACCTTACTGGTGATGTGGTTAAGGCCTGCGGCTTCATCAGCACAGCGCAGTGATGTGACTGCAACGCAATTGTCGGCAGCAAGTGCTTTGCATGCTTCTGCACAAAATGCTGCCAATACTACAATGCCCTTTAGCAGCACCAGCCAACGCGATACCGAGATCAATTGTCAGCTCAAACGTGATGGATCGAATCGGTTGGTGGTCAATGAGCAAACGCGCAATTGCTTTGAATATTTCCTAACACAATATGGTGAAAAATCCATAGCCCAAATTGATCAGGATTTTAAAGCCTACCTCGCCGCGAGTTTAACCGATCCTGCTTTAAGCCAGACCACGGATCTGTGGCAACGCTACTTAAAATATCGGGAGGCTCTGGGCACCCTACCTGAACCCGCTGGCCCTAAAAATGAGCTGGCTTACTTCCAAAGTGTTTTTGCATCGCGCATGGCACTTCGGCAGCGTTTCTTTTCTGCCCCCGAGATTGAAGGCTTATTTGGCTCAGAAGATCTTTACAATCAGTACACACTTAATCGTATGCGCATTTTAAATAACAATGCACTGAGCGATGTAGAAAAGGCCAAGCAACTGCGGGCACTGTTTGATCAGTTACCTACAGACTGGAAAGCCAATCTGGAACAGCTTTCAACACTCGATGATTTACGTCAGCTAACCGCCTCCATAAAACGTAAAGGTGGCTCAGCACAAGAATTACACGATATGCGAACCCAACTGGTTGGCCCCGAAGCCACTACTCGTTTAGAAAATCTCGATACACAGCGTACAGCGTGGAAAGCCACCGTGACCCAATATCTTGATGCGCGTCAAAGCATTTTAGACAGCTCCATGAGTGCCAGCGCCAAGCAAAAAGCCATCGAATCACTTCGTAATTCCACTTTTAGTCGCCAGCAAGATCAAGTGCGTATTCAAACCTTTGAAGCCGCGAAAGATCGTGGTCAGCGCTTGCCACTTACAGAATAATTCACAATTTGATCATTAAAAAAGGAGTTGAGCTACACTAAAAATAAAACATGTTAACAAGGACATAACATCCGATTTGAACGTCATCAGCAGGTTCAAATCCAGAAAAAATAAATGCAGGGAACACTTCAATGAAAGTTAAATTATTATTCACTGGTATTTTAATGGTATTGGCTCAGCCGGTTCTGGCCAGTTCTGCGCCTATTCAAAATGCCAAGACATCCTTTGTCATTTCAAGCTACGCCCAAACCAAGTATCCAATTGTACTGGCACATGGCTTATTCGGTTTTAATAAACTGGGTACAGAAGCGTTTGGTCTGGATTATTGGTATCAGATTCCGCAGGATTTAGCCAAAAACGGGGCAAATGTCTGGGCCACGCGCCAATCTGCAGCCAATACATCCGAAGTTCGCGGTGAACAATTACTGGCAGAAGTACAGGATATTTTAGCCATTACCGGTGCACAAAAGGTCAATCTGATTGGCCATAGCCATGGTTCACAATCGGTTCGCTATGTGGCAGGGGTACTGCCGGATCGAGTCGCTTCGGTGTCTACTGTGGGCGGGCCTGCAAAAGGAGCACCTCTGGCCGATTTAATTTATAAATCCTTAGCTGGAACGGTACTTGAAGCACCGATTGCAACACTGGTCAATGCAGCCACCAACTTCATTACCATTGGTCAACTCGACGATCCACGCCAGTATCCGATGGATTCACTTGGCGCAGCCTATAGCCTCTCGACCGAAGGTGCCAATAAGTTTAATGCCACTTTTTCTGCTGGTGTACCCACAACAGCTTGCGGACAGGGCGCAGCCAAGGTCAATGGTATTCAATATTATTCATGGAGTGGCGCCAGTGTTTTAACCAACCCTGTTGATCCAACCGATTACCTACTTGGCCTTACCAGTGTGTTTAGTGGCCAGAATAATGATGGGCTGGTACCGGCCTGTAGTAGCCATATTGGTACAGTCATACGCGACAATTACGTGTTGAATCATCTGGATGAAGTGAATCAGGTGCTTGGGCTTCGCTCGGTCTTTGCTCAAGATCCGGTATCGATTTTCCGTCAACATGCCAACCGTCTTAAACTGCAAGGCTTATAAATTAAATTTCAAACATAAAAAATGCGCCCAACGGGCGCATTTTTTTGCAAGCTTACAACGTTAAGATTAACCTTGTTTGCGTGCTGGCAATTTTTCACGAATACGTGCAGCTTTACCAGACAACTCGCGTAGGTAGTAAAGTTTAGCACGACGTACGTCACCACGACGTTTCACTTCAATTTTAGCAACAACTGGTGAGTGAGTTTGGAAAACACGCTCAACACCAACACCGCTAGAAATTTTACGTACTGTAAATGCAGAGTTTAAACCACGGTTTTTCTTCGCGATTACAACACCTTCAAATGCCTGAAGACGCTCACGGTCACCCTCTTTTACTTTAACTTGGACAACAACAGTGTCACCAGGAGCAAAAGCAGGGATATCAGATTTCAACTGTGCATTTTCAACAGCTTGAACTAAAGGATGTTTACCACTCATTGTGGAATCTCCAATATGTGCGGGCGAGAAGAGGTCTCTGACGCCGCTGGGGATAGAGGCTAAAGCGCATATCACCCTGTTTAACTTTCCCTTTAAAGCAACATTACTTTAAAGAGCCTATTATTCAGCTTAAACAATGTTTAAGCAGTAACTCGAAGCATGGCTTCTCGTAGGGTGCAAGGACAAACTCGCACTTGACTTGGCTGTCCTTACTTATCTTTTAGCCATTTTTTTTGCTGCGCACTCAACTCGACGTGCTCAACCAGCTCTGGTCGGCGCTCAAGTGTACGTTGGTAACGCTGCAAAAACCGCCATTTTTCAATATTGGCATGATGCCCCGATTTAAGTACCTCGGGTACATCTAGCCCTTCAAAATGATCAGGCTTGGTATATTGTGGGCAATCGAGTAAACCATCCACAAAAGAATCTTGTACATGTGACTGTTCGTCAGACATTGCATCGGGCAAACGCCGAATGATGCTATCGAGGAGTACCATTGCTGGCAACTCACCGCCTGACAGGACATAGTCACCAATCGACCATTCCTGATCGACATAGTGTTGAATCAGTCGCTCATCGACCCCTTCATAACGTCCGCAAAGCACAATCAATCCATCATAATGAACGAACTGCTGCACGGCGGTTTCATTTAAGGTTTTGCCTTGTGGCGACATGTACACTACAGGTGCATGTTGACAGCCTGCTTGCATGGCAAGCGCTTTTGCATGGGTAATTGCTTTTGCCAGTGGCTCTGCCATCATTACCATGCCAGGGCCTCCACCAAATGGACGTTCATCCACTCGTTTGTAATTACCCTGTGCAAAATCACGTGGGTTGATGCAAGTGACTTTTGCAATCTGACGCTTGGTTGCGCGTCCACTAATTCCGTAAGCCGTAATTGCATCAAACATTTCTGGAAAAAGTGTTATGACTGCAAAAAACATCGCAGACTCCTATATTTTCCAACTGCGTTTGTGGCTAAGCCCACGATTTTAGTAATCTACGCCCCAATTGACGTAAATTCGACCTGCTTGCAGATCGACACGTTGTACCACATCTTTATGCCATGGAATCATTCGTTCTTCAGCATCCACACTGTCCGCAGTCGCACGTACGACCATGACATCATTGGCACCGGTTTCAAATAACTCATGGATTTGACCCAAATTCACTTCATGCTCTTCTTCATCCAGACCCAGTACTGTCAGGCCTTTTAAATCTGACCAGTAGTACTCGTCTACATCGGCTTTCGGAAGTTGTGATTTTGAAATCCAGATGGTGGCGCCCACAAGGTTATCTGCTGCTGTACGGTCACTGACATTTTTCAGCGAAACAACCAGCCCTTTGCCATGTGGCTTCCAACGTTTTACATCGACAGTTTGCCAACCTGCTTTGGTCTGAATGTACCAAGGCAGGTAGTCAAACATGTTGCTCATAGGTTCTGTATTGGAATACACCCAGAGCCACCCATTTAATCCATAAGCGGAACGTAACTGTCCAATCTGAAGACGATCTTCAGGTACATTCTGTGTTGGTGTCATGGGCTACCTACTACAAATTATGCAGCAGTTGTAGCTTTTTTAGCTTGAGCAGCCAAAGAAGCAACACGCTCAGATGGTTGAGCACCTTGAGATACCCAGTGAGCAAAACGATCAGCATCTAAACGTAGTTTCTCAGCTTGACCTTGAGCAGTCGGGTTGAAGAAACCAATACGTTCGATGAAACGACCATCACGTGCATTACGGCTATCCGTAACAACGATTTGATAGAATGGACGTTTTTTTGCGCCACCGCGTGCAAGACGAATAACTACCATGATAAAAGCCTTATAATTCTTACGGATTATCCCTGCGCCGACCATCGGCAACACTTCAAACCCCTTTCATAGAGGGCAGTATTCTACGTCAAATCGCAAACGAATGAAAGATTAAATTTTGACTTATCCATAGTTTTGAATTTATTTTCCATCCCAGTCCGAGGCGCTACTCAAGCTGCAACTGCTGCTGCCTTTGGCCCAGTACTTTTGTCCATCCTGATTCAAACATACAATACCATTTCCGGCCTGCATCGTTGATGCATTGGGTGTTGCCGTCAGCACATAGCCCTGATTGTCGGTATCGAGCGTTAATCCTAATATATAAAATGCTGTTCCTGTAGCCGGAAAATTCGATGTAATACCCAAACCGCTGAGTGAAGCATTGGCATAACTCCGATTCACCACTTTATAACTTTGTAATTGCTGCGCCACACGAATCAGCTCGGCCTGAACCTCACCGCGATTCACTCGTATTTTATAATTCTGATAACTCGGATAGGCAATTGCCGCCAGAATCCCAATGACTGCCACCACAATCATCAGCTCAATTAAGGTAAATCCTTGCTTTGCTTGCATCACCATGTCTCCGAACCTGTACCGCAGGTCGTAAAATCGATATTGTTTGTTGTTTTATTTTTGCAGCGAAACCCAGTACTGGTCAGAAGCAACGAGTAATTATTTGAATCGGCACTACTGGCTTTAATTGCCCAATCCTGTGTATTTAAACTCAGATCTAATGTGTATTTTTGCGACCCACTGCTACTGTTTAATGGCAATAGTAAAGTGGTATCACTCGCATTCGCGACATCGTAATAAGGCCCTTTACTGTCGGCTGTTCCTTTTAAGGCAAAGCCTGAATAACTAAAGTTACGTGAACGATGTCGTTCTAGCAAGGCTGCAATTTTCTGCATTTCTTGCTGTGCCGCTGCCAGATTAGAGCGACGGACGTATTCCTGATAACTCGGAATCGCAATGGTGGCAACAATGGCAATCATGACCACGACCACCATCAGCTCAATTAAGGTAAACCCTTGCGTGCTACGCGACATAGATGCGCTCCTGATTGGATGATGACAGCTCACATCCCCATAAAGAGATGTGAAGCAATCTGCATTTAAGGGGTGTACTGTTCATACCATTTTAATGGCACAATTTGACGCCGCGTGGTTTGGGTACTTGAGAGCACATCTTTGGTCGAGTCACGATCGGTTGAACTCCCCCCCAAGATTTGTCGGGTCGTTACGCCATTGCTGGTGGTACCGGCGCCAATCGTCACGGGTAAAATGCCTTTTCCAAGTTTAAGTGTTGTTGTCAGGTCAGCCGACTTTTCGCACACACCATATGGCAGACAAAAGCGACGGACACTACTCAAACCTTGCACACCAATTGAGCAATCTGCCACACGTCCTTCTTGTGCAATCGGATCAAAAATACTCACATACAGGTTTTTATTGATGACCACAGGTTCATCCATCACCTTTTGCTGGTTGCTTAATTTGGCATACCAACCATATTGCGGGCGATTGACCATGGTCAGCTCCCCATATTTTTGCAATTGTGCATAAGCGACTAAATTTTTATTGTTTGCTGCCATATCACGGGTGCTAAAACCCACCTGTGTGACATCGTTGTCGAAAAGATTAAATACCACCCCGGCACTTTGATCACTAATCGGTAAACTGCGGTTAGTGGTTGCAATACTCAACACGGCAAGTGAATTGGCGCCATATCCATACACACTAAAAATAGGTGCTTCATAAAAACGTAAATTGGCATCGGTTAAATCACTTGGTTTATTGTTTTGCAGATCGAGCAACTGTGCTGCCTGTGCAAACTGTTGAGGATTACTGCCGTTATTAATATCGACACGCCAGAGTTGTCCGCCCAAATCACCAAAGTACAAATGATCCACCAAACCATCACCATTTCGATCTACTGCATTGATCCGGCTGACGACGCTATATTGCATGTTGGTTTTCAAGGCCATGGTGGCACCGGTATTGGCTGTGGTGGCCAAATTGCTGGCCCACCAGAGCAGATCGCCATTTTCGGCATCAAACATGTACACACCCGAACCAATCTTATTGCTCTGAGCGTAACTGACCTGTTCGTATCCGCCATTATTGGCATTACCATCGGTTCCACCCGCATCGTAGCCACCACCCACAAACATGACCAATTTGCGTTTGCCCTGCCAGTTTACCCATGCCACGGTTGGTTTCGACCAGCTTTGCCCCATGTACTTGATGGCATCGAAGCTTTTTCCTTCTGGAGTGGTCGATGAATAAACTTTGCCAGAAGCAGGATCAATATAGAATTTTAAGCTTGGTTTGGTTTGATCATCCCATAGGCTCAAATCCAAGGCATAATAACTGCGTCCACCCATACGTAATCCACCATAAAGGTATTGCTTACCGCAGGCGCCCGTCGAGACGCCATCTTTTATACAGGTTGCATCTGTGGCCGACTTACCAACAGTGAGTTTGCTATCTTTAGTGTTCCACACATATTCACTGTAGGCGGTCCACGGCGCATCAATGCCGTATTGCATATTGTTAAAGTTGTCGTGTCCCTCAAGATTTGTACCTGTAAAGGCTTTACGCTGCTTGGCATTTTCAAGTAGCTCATTGGGTAAAAATGCAAATTTTTCTACACCTGTACTGGCATTGACCACATGTAAAAGCCCTTGCACGGTACCAAATACCAAATAATCATCCCGTGTCATAGAACCATCATTTTTGATGGTAGCCGACTGGGTAATTTTGATTGGCGATGAATGAAGCACCATCCCGACTTTTTTATATTCAGGTTTGGCAATCAGACTTTCTTGATTATTGGTGGTTTGAATTTGATAGCCCAGCAGGTTCATCAAATCGCTACGGCGCGGGTCTTTACTTTGACTTTCGCAGAGCTTGGTGTAGTAGTCGTTTCCAATCAGCCCAATTGAAGCGGAAACATCATATTTTTTATCTTTCGTGATACACGCGCGGTTCACGTATAACTGCCGGCTAGATGCACTGCTACTGGTCGCTGTAGGTAATTTGTCTGAAAACCCACCCGTTAAAATACTGGTTTTGGTGGATTGTATGTTGCTATTACTCCAGACATCGGTGATGGTTTTGGTCTGTATGGTTTCACCTGTATCGGCCAAATATTTTTTTACATTCCCAAACCAAGTTTGTTTGTCGTCGGGAACAAACATGTTTTGAAAAACATAGTTATCAAGATTGTATGGGGTAAGTGGATCTGTTGGCACCACAGGTACGCCTAAAAAGGTTTCCCGGTTACTAATGCCCAAATTGGCATAGAAGTTATAAATACTGTTGGCAATATTTTCTGAGCTGGCTGAGTTATACCAGCCCCCTTTACCCAATACGCCCCACCGTGCCAAATTTTTGACATCCTCGGCATCGGTTGGAAACACATTGCCAAGCAAACTGGTTAAACCATTCACCAACGTACCACCAAGCAATACGTTTAAGGTATCCTTTAATAAATTCGGAACAATCTGACCCAATAGCGAATTATTTACACCCGTCATAGATGCTTCAAGCTGGGCTGAATCTGTAGTGCTTGGAATCGTGGTAAATTCACGCCCAACGCCAATCACACCCGTGGTGATATTTTTATCGAGTAGCTTTTTGGTGTAATTACCAATGCAGCTCCACGTGGCATAATCACGGCTACTTAAAGTGGTCGATTTTAATCCTGCCGATGCATCACACTGAAAAACGTTACTGAGGTCGAGCTTCGACAAGTCTGTGGCCGAAGTATTGAGTGAACGGCCCATCAAACGCTCAATCGCATTTTGTGTGCCCAACCCTTCCGCACCTTGCTTAAGCAGTGCATCGGTAACCGTTGGGGTGATATTTGGTACGCCACCAGTAATCACCATAATACCGTTAGCATTACATTGCGGTGTATCTGTCGGTGCGCGATAAAATGTAGTAGAACGTTTGCTGGCATCGACCGAATTACTAAAGCCGCTATATTCAATATCAGCTTGTGAATCATAGCCATAGTAGAGATGTTTCTCTGAGACCTTGATTCCCAAGATGTTACCAACCACACCATTTAAAAGCCCCCCTACCACTCCATCACTGATAAGGGAGCTGACCAGATCATCATTTATCTGTATAAGATTAGTTGTTGATATTCCACCAGACTTATACTGCCAAGCATCATCCTTACACGTTACACCATCAGATTGCCAGCTATCTGTTCCGTATTTATCACATTTATAATCGTACCAGCCTAATAGTGGAAGAAATAGAATTTTTACTGGAATAATTCTCATTGCTATTTGTCTAGCACCAGTACCCTTGGTAGTGGTTCCCATTAAATAGGCACCAGTCTCTGCATAGGTACTGGCGGTTGGAACATTCCCTGCGAGTCCAAGAGTTTTGAGTAAATCATTGACGGTGCTGGCTGTACCCTTAAATTCTAATAACTCAGACAAACCTTTTACTGGATTTGAAAGAATGCTCCAGAGTTTACTAAAGATATCACCCACCAACGCTGCAATCAGTTTCGGCACAATAACCAATACATTTTGTAGATTAAAATCGCCTTTGGACTGAATATTTCCTGCAATTTTTTCGACTAGATAGTTACGATACGTGGTGGCACTCCCTGAGTAGGTCTTTTCAAAACAACGGAAATTGGTATCACTGGCTCGAGTGGTCGACAGCTTACAAGCAGGCGCCAAAATACGTCCCGCACGATCATTGGTCATAACATCAACCGGCATGACCGATATCCCGACACTGACATTGTCTGGCAGAGGTTTGAGCCCTGTACTACTATTTCCAAGCAATACGTCCGTTAAGGCATTTTTGACCCGCGAAAGTTTGTCATAGCATCGATATACACCCACCGCAGAAACACTGTTCAGCAGTTTAACATTGGCCTGAAAATCACAGGTATTTTCGATATAACTTTTGGCGTCTAGCCCGGTTGCACCCAGCAGCGGTTTTAATAAGCCATCGAGTGTTTTTACCACCAAATCTGTGGTGACTACGGTACAGTAATTACGTGCATAGTTGTATTTACTGCTCGGTGACTCTGTGGTGATCTTTAACAGCGGATCCAGACTCCCGCCCAGTAAGCCCTGTAAAGCCACCTGATCGACTGCACCTACGGTATTGGTGACCAACTCAAGCGCATCTTTATCGCCTAGCAGCCCCAGCCCACCCCCTGAACCTAAAATATTAGAGACACCTTTCCCCACACAAATAGGATATTCTTTTAATAAATCGAGTGCTCCTGCTCCCCCCATGGTGCGGGACTGATCGACCATCAGCATTAAACGCTTATCAAATTGTGCTCCTTGATGATAAACCTCGACATCACTGGCCTGAGCGTTGCATGCAATTATCAGTGAAACGCTCATCATAGCTGTACACAGCATCCGATGATGCTGAGGTGTAGCGGTACCTAGTAAGGGATTAAATCTTTTAGATTTCTTGTTTTTCATGATTGTTCTCCCTTGACCTACTTAGGTGGCTCAAAGTCAGATAAGAAGCGATACTCGGCCACTTGTGAATTAAACAAGGCCTGCTTCTGACTCAAACAACTGATGGCACTGCTGGCCGATTTATTCAAACAGGTATTGATATCTTCGGCAGATGAAAATCCGGTCATGACAGAAACTGAAGTCAGTTGTAGGCGTAAACTGCTTTCCGTTTTTGCAGTGGTAATATCGGTACCACGCGCATAGTCAGCAAATGGCTGATTGTCCGATGATGCTGCCTTTTTGATATACACCTGTGTGACCACCTGCGTGCGCCCACCCGCAGCATCGGTACTTTTACATGAGGCTTGGTTATCGACCGTGCCTGAACTATTGACCACACCCATATTGCTCATCACAAACGGCGCTGTCTTATTAAAGCAGCTCACCATTTCCTGATTAAGATTACCGACATTACGAAAATAATTAACGACACCATTTGCAGAAGCCAAGGTGCTAGTATTCACAGGATTTTGGAAATACATCAGGGCAGCATCCGAATTTTGTAGCAATAAAGCCTGAATCTGATTATTTGCAACCATTTTGAGCGAGCTGACACTTTGTCGGATGGCCAAAGTTCCTACCACCATGATCAAGAGTAAAATCATCAGCACCACGATCAGGGTTGCACCTTGTTGATTGGTTTTCATTGTGTGACATACCCCTCTTCCACCCAACCCATGGCATTTCTTAATGAAATGGTCTGAGTCACTACCTGACGCAATCGTGTATCTTGATTTGTACTGTTTAATGCAACCGACTGCCCCAACACATCAAAAGTCTTTTTATTACGATTTCTAACGTTTACATCATTGCCTGCTGTTTCATTCGACTGCACCAGTAAGCCAATTTGAATCACATTGATGTATGGCTTGATCTGCTGTGAGATACCATCAATATTTTTGGTCATTGCGGGTGTTTTTGCGGTGTCGAGATAATCTGCCACAGACACGTAATTGAGCGCTGTTGGATTATTCAAAGCGCCTTTCACATAGCCCACTTTAATGCGCATATAATCGACCGAGGGAATAATAATTTGCCCCGTGCCAGACAAATCCAGTGTGGTTTTTGGCTTACCATCTACTGCGGTTATCGTGTTTCCATTTCGCATATATTGATCGGCCACACAGCGCAACGCTTTGTCACTACCAACAAAATATCGCTGAGCCACATAGGTACCTGCGGCAAGGGTTTTGCCGGTACAGTCATAGTCGCTTTGCGTTGCCTGATAACGAATCGTAAGCTGATCACTTTTTTGATCGACATTACTGTCTCCAACTGCGCTTTTGGTCAGTGCCGTCTCGGCAAGCGTTAATAAGTATTTTCCACTCACTTGATCACTGACGTTACTTGCAGTCAGAAGCAATCCCGCATTTGCTTGTTGATCGTTGATATATGCAGAGGATGCGCTCAAGTTGGCTTTTCGAACATCATCTAAAATATAGTTCACCCCAAAACTGGCACTGTCTTGAATATTCGCCATGGCTTTTTGCACATTAAAACTGGTGACACTGGTGAGGTACAGCTGAATAGCTGCCGCTGTAATCAAAAGCCCCAGCGTAATGGCCACCATCAGTTCAATCAGTGTAAATCCAGCCTGATGTAATCGGGTCATTTAATAGGCCTCCAGAAAAATACACGTCGCATTGCGCTCATAACTGGTGGCACCGTTTTTGTAGCATGTCTCTGAACTGCTAAAACTTTGTGCGGTTTTATCCCATGCCACATAAATGCATTGACGCCCCAAATTTGTTCCTGCATTGCTGGCATTGGGGCAGGTATTCACAATAACGCTCATACCTGAATTTGTGGTTTGGTTATAAATATATTGTAAATCACTGGTGGCTTGGGCACTGGCCTGACTACTCACAGTTGTGGCGCAGTTAGAGGCTTTGGTATAGGCCTTTGTTGAGCTGTTAATAGAACCTTCTGTGTGATACAGCTTACATTGTGTGGCCTGAGGGTTGGCACGCATACGCTCGGTTAGGTCTCGTGCAATATTGAGCGCAGCCACTTGATTGCCTGCTTCCATACTGGCACTTACCGCACGCAACTGAAGCGCTGTAAAGCCAAGCACACCGATGGCCAGTAGCAACAACGCCACCATCACTTCCACTATACCGACACCACGTTGAGGCCCTGCAAGCTTCATGTGCACGCTCCTTCTTTGTAAGTGGTGTCTCCTGTTACACCGACTTCGATACAACGTGCAATGCCTTGGCGCTGTAATGAAAATTTGCTACTCGCAACTGGAATTCCCTCTACACGAAAAATCAGTTGTATGGCTGAACCAGATGCAAGAGTGACTTCCTTATCGAGCTGCGCAACAAAAATGCGATTGCTAATATTGCTTGAAATAGAAAGGTTTTCTGCGCAATTAGTCACAGTGCTGACGCATACGCCCGTGGTCTGGCGAATAGTCAGAGCTTGAGTGCGTGCCTCGACCAATTTCGACATTAATTCACGCGCCGAGGCATTCAGCTTTTGCCTATTGAGCAAGCTGTTAAATGATGGCACTGCGATTGTGGCCAATATTGCCAAAACAGTTATGGTTATAATGAGTTCGATGAGGGTAAATCCTTTCATTTTTTGCATATCGTCACTCCCCCTAGTGTCTAGCTTAACTTATTTTTTTACACAACCCATACAATCAAGATTAAGGGCATAAAAAAGCGGATGAGTGACACTCATCCGCTTTTTTAAAACAGCTCAGGCTTAAGCTTGCGTCACCTGAATACGTAATTCTTTAGGCAAGCTGAAGGTAATATTTTCTTCGCGCCCTTCTAATTCTTTAGGTGCATCTGCCCCCCAATCTTGCAAGCGCTGAATCACTTGCTTGATTAAAATTTCAGGTGCGGAAGCACCGGCAGTCACACCAATTTTATCGACACCCTCAAACCATTGTTGCTCAAGCTGATCCGCGTTATCGACCAAGTACGCCGCCTTGCCCATGCGCTCTGCTAATTCACGCAGACGATTGGAGTTAGATGAATTAGGCGATCCGACCACCAAGACCACATCGCAGCGATTGGCCAGATCACGAACCGCATCTTGACGGTTTTGAGTGGCATAACAGATATCATCTTTACGCGGCCCCTGAATCTGGGGAAATTTGCTGCGCAGTGCATCAATCACTTTGGCGGTATCATCAATTGACAGTGTCGTTTGGGTAACAAAGGCCAGCTTGTCTGGATGGCGAACCGCCAGTGCTTCAACATCCGCTTCATCTTCAACCAGATAGATATGGCCACCTTTAGTTTTATCGTACTGGCCCATGGTTCCTTCAACTTCAGGATGGCCTTCGTGTCCAATTAAAATGGCTTCGGTACCTTCACGCGCATATTTGGTTACTTCAATATGCACTTTGGTGACCAATGGACAAGTGGCATCAAACACTTTTAAACCACGGCGTTCAGCCTCTTGCTGTACGGCCTTTGACACACCGTGCGCACTGAAAATGACGATTGAGTCGTCAGGTACCTGATCAAGCTCATCGACAAAAATAGCACCACGCTGACGCAGATCATCGACCACAAATTTGTTATGTACCACCTCGTGGCGAACATAAATAGGCGGATTAAAACATTCAAGTGCACGATTTACGATTGCTATGGCGCGGTCAACACCTGCGCAAAAACCACGTGGATTTGCCAACACAATTTCCATAGAATCCTCAATTATTCGCTAGATGTTTCGTTCAAATTTGGCGTCGGTATAAACTTTTATAGTGGACTATATTTTGTTTAGGTCCGTAGTACACTACAATAGCCAAGATATTTTATCATAATCAGGAAAAATATCATGTCGGGTCTATTGTTTGTCGTTTCTGCTGCATCAGGAACAGGCAAAACTTCTCTCGTCAAAGCGCTTTTAGAGCGTGTGACCAATTTACACGTTTCTGTATCGCACACCACACGAGGCCAAAGACCTGGTGAACTTGATGGCGTTCACTACCACTTTACCAGCAAAGAAAACTTTCTGTCTCAAGTTGAGCAAAACGGCTTTATTGAATATGCAGAAGTTTTTGGTAACTATTACGGTACCTCACAAACCACAGTGAAACAACAGCTCGCCAAAGGTCATGATGTTTTACTTGAAATTGACTGGCAAGGTGCAGAGCAGGTTCGCAAACTTTTTCCTGAATCCAAACAAATTTTTATTTTGCCACCAAGTCAGTTCGATCTGCGTCAGCGTTTATCTAACCGTGGAACCGATAGCGTAGAAGTGATTGAGCATCGCTTAAGCTGCGCGGTAGAAGATATGCAGCAATACGTCAACTTTGACTATATCATTATTAATGATGACTTTAACAAGGCTTTGCATGAGCTAGAGTCGGTGATTAGTGCCAACCGTCTGACCCTGAATCAGCAGGTACACCGTCATCAACAACTCATTCAACAACTTATCACACCGAACAACGAATAAACTTGAGTATAAATTGAAAGCATTTTATACTTCGCAGTCTAGTCAGATTTACTTAACCGAGAACATATATGGCACGCGTAACCGTTGAAGATTGTTTAGACCATGTAGACAACCGCTTTGAGCTTGTACTAGTGGCAAGCAAGCGCGCGCGTCAACTTGCTCGTCAAGGCATCGAGCCAACTGTAGAATGGGACAACGATAAACCAACCGTTGTTGCACTTCGTGAAATTGCAGAAGGTCATGTGACTAAAGATATTTTAAAACAGCGCGAGCAAGACTATCAGACTTCTTCTCTTGATCTTGCGTTGTCTGCAAACAGCTTAAACTTGGAAGGTTTTTCTTTCCAATAAGTTTAAGACAAGAGCAAAAAGGCGCCATTATTTGGCGCTTTTTTTATGCCAGTTGATATAAAAATCAAAACCCAAAAATGAAAATAATCCGGTGCTTTTGAAGCTAAATCGACCCAATCAATCAGCAAATAATTCGATGCGGCACTATAACCGATCAAAATATCAACAAAAAAAGAGAAAAAAATGCGCAAATTGAGGAATAAGTCTCATTAAATTAGTGCGCTTCAAGCAAAGATTTGATACAAATGTAGGTTTACATCGTTTCTCCCAATCTTAACGATAGAAAAATATTTGCGATTTTTTTTGTGAACAAATTGACAAGTTTCGCAATATGCTTTTCATTAAGAGATATATCGTTATCCATCTCCCAAGCGATCAAAAGGTGTTTTATGCCAGGTGAAGAGGTCAGTCAAGCCAAGCAACAGCTTAAATTAATTATCGAAGCGTACTTGGATGCAAGCGACGTCGATAATGTGCTTGCTGCTTGCGATTTTGCCGATCTAGCGCATTCAGGCATTACCCGTAAAAGCGGTGAGCCCTATATTGTGCACCCGATTGCCGTCAGTTGTATTTTGGCACATATGCGTCTCGATGCCGACACACTCATGGCCGCGTTGTTGCACGATGTGATTGAAGATACCGACTATACCAAAGAAGAAATTAGTGAACGCTTTGGAAAAGTAGTGGCAGATCTGGTCGATGGTGTGACGAAGCTGACTCATTCAAGCGATAAACAGTACAACAAGGCTGCATCGTTTCGAAAAATTTTGCAAGCCACCTTACAAGATCCACGCGTGATTATCATCAAGCTTGCCGATCGTTATCACAACATGACCACGCTTGATGCACTGCGTCCAGATAAACGTGCCCGTATCGCCCAAGAGACCTTCGATATTTTTGTTCCCATGGCACGTATCGTGGGCATGAATGAAATGGCCGATAACCTTGAGCTACTGTGCTATCAAAATCTCGATTTAGATATGTATAACAATGTGCAAGAAGCATTGCTCGAAACCAAATCTAAACGATGTGAATATCAAAGCAACTGGGAACGACATTTAAGCGACTTATTAAACACCTACCAAATTCAAGGCCGAATTAAAAAGAAAAATAACAATATCGAATTACTGCGTCACTTTGTTAAAAATGAAATTAACCTTCACGAACTCACACACAGCCATGCCTTTGAAATTATCTTGCAAAGCATTGCAGACTGTGACCGTTTAGTCGAAGCACTCAAAGAAAACTTCCAGATTGTCGATTTTGAAGATCACATCCGACGCCCGTTACCCGGCGGAAATCAGTCTCTGATGATGAAGTTAAAAGGTGAACAAACCACGCTTTCTCTGACCGTTCAGACTGAACTGATGCGTAAGGCAGCGCGCTTTGGGGTGGTACTTGGCGAGAATGCACCGCAAGCTTGCCGCTCGGCGATTCAAGCCTCTATGCAGAATCTTACGACCTTAATTGATGGTGAATGTGCCAAAACCACATTTAACGATCTGCTTGACTATCTGCATCAGGAAAAAATTTGGGTTTATACCCCGCACGGGCATTTGCACGAATTACCGCAAGGTGCCACAGTGATTGATTTTGCCTATTCGGCCAGTTTATTTCTTGGCAACCATGCAGTCGGAGCCAAAATTGACGGTGAAATTCGCCCGCTCTCGACCCCATTGGTGAGTGGACAGGTGATCGATATCATTACCGATGTACTAGCGACGCCGAATCCAGACTGGCTCAGCTTTATCAATACACAAAAGGCACGTCGCGCAATCCAAAATATGCTGCGCGATCAAGATTTCGATGAGCAACTCTTGGTGGGTCAACAAGCACTCAACCGTGCTCTCAAGCTGTTTAATCGCTCGATTCATGATTTGTCGGAAAAAGACTGGTTAAGTGTCTTGCAATGGCGCCATGTAGAAACCAAAGAAGCGCTTTTTGAACAGATTGCTGTGGGTGATTTATTGCCACAACTGGTGGCCAACCACTTATTTTCTCAAGATACGCCACAAAAAACCGATGAAGTGTCGGACCGATTGATTCAGGGAACAGAAGGCGTCGATGTCAAATATGCGCATTGCTGTAATCCGATTTTAGGTGACCCAATTCAGGGGCATTTGTCTCGTCGTGGCCTGATCGTACACCGTGCGCGCTGTCGTAATTTGCTACATGAACAACATATGCACCCGGAAAATATCATGCCGCTGCAATGGACTTCAGACGATCTGGATGATGTCAGCTTTACCGCATATTTGTGCATCGATATGCCACTCGATGGCGAACAGATTTCAGAGCTGATTTATTTATGCCGTAAATCGCATACGGGCGTTGAAATGGTTCAGCCGCATGGCGATCATACCTATGCCAATATTGTGGTTAGTAACCGTAAAGTGGTGGCACAAATTATTCGCGATCTGCGCATGCTTTTTGGATTCCCACGCGTTTCTCGGTTATATCTTCCTTCTGCGGTAACCGAAGTAAATAAAATTAAAGCAAGTTAATCAATTATATCGATGATACTGTTGTCCTTTGGACTCATCGATTATGATATTTTGTATTGAGAAGAGGAGTCATCGATGTCACGCCAAGTTATTCATACTGAAAATGCACCTGCCGCTATTGGAACATATTCACAAGCGATCCTGATTGACAACACCTTGTATTTATCAGGCCAAATCGGTTTAGATCCTTACAGTATGGAATTGGTTGAAGGCATTGAAGCTCAGATTCGCCGTGTGTTTGATAACTTAAAAGCCGTCTGTGAAGCTGCGGGTGGTTCATTAGCCGATATTGCCAAACTCAACATTTTCCTTACCGATCTCAGTCATTTTCAGCTGGTCAACCAGATTATGGGTGAATATTTTGCCCAGCCCTACCCGGCGCGCGCTGCTTTAGGTGTAGCGAGCTTACCTAAAGGTGCTTTGGTTGAGATGGATGGTATCGTTGTTATAAATCAATAAGTTATATTTCTTCATAAACACCACCTATAAGGTGGTGTTTTTTTATTCAAAAACTCAATGATGAAAATAGCAATTCCAAATGAATTTCATTGACAAACGATAAATATTATCAATAATACCTATTATCCCATTTAAGATTGTGAATCACTCCGATGTATGTATGTTTGTGTCGTGGTATTACAGATCAAGATATTAAAGATGCCGTTGCCAATGGTGCTGAAAGCTATCGCGAGATTCGTGAATTGCTCGATTTAGGTACGTGCTGTGGCCGCTGTGCGCCTGAAGCCAAAAGTATCATCAATGAAGAACTAGCTGAAATTGCCGCACGCATTTCTGTCGCTGCATAAACCATACGCTGTGTGAATAAGTACTTAATTTATTTTATAACTTTTAATTGATATTCAGTTTTCATACTCCTCCCCGCGCATCACAGTCAGCGGGTTTATTTTTTTAAAAGCACGATATTCGACTGTTTTTGATTGCGATTTTCATTTGCTGTTCAATAAACTACTCGCCAGCACCTAAAGAGTTGATTAAACTTTAAAGCATATTGCCTTAACTGTATAAGGCGCATCATTTGTTGTTGGAGTCATATCATGAAAGGCAATCGGGACGTTATTAATCAACTTAATCAAGTGCTGTATCATCACCTGACCGCAATCAACCAATATTTCTTACATTCACGCATGTTTAATGACTGGGGCATTGAAAAACTCGGCTCTGCCGAATACAAAGAATCGATCCGCCAAATGAAACACGCAGACAAAATCATTGAGCGTATTTTGTTTTTAGAAGGTCTGCCAAATTTACAGCATCTGGGTAAGCTTTATATTGGTCAGCATACCGAAGAAGTGCTGAACTGTGACGTGCGTAAAGTAAAAGAAAATATTGAGACGCTCAAAAAAGCGGTTGAAATTAGCGAAATCCAGCAGGATTATGTGTCTCGTGATTTAGTTCAAGAGATTTTAGAAAAAGAAGAAGAGTATTGGGATTGGACCACGACACAACTGGATCTGATTGAAACTATTGGCATTGAAAATTATATTCAAAGTCAGGTGTAATGCGTGATTCCAATAAGAAAGACAAATTTTTTTGTCTTTCTTATTGATTGAGATGGTTTTGGGTCAGATGCTCTGAGCTACCATATTGCCAAAAATATGGCCAAGATGTTCCAGTTTGGCTTGAACAATCTAAACATACAAGATCGATATAAAAATACTGATAAATTAAAAATGTATATAAACCAATAAAACCGATAAGCAGTGCTTTTGAATATTTTGTTCTCCAATTAGTCGTATAAATTTGTTGTTGATCACTCAATGCAACCGCTAAGAAAAGTACACTCATCATCTGTGTCACAGGATAGATGAACATTCCAGATAAAAGCCCATCGATTAAAAGCCCAATTACGCCTATTTTGAGCACAATATGCGTGTTGGAACAAAAGAATGTTTTTAACTTAATAAGCAACCAGAGCAAAACAAGACTACCTAACCATCCCCATTCAAATATAAGCCGCAGTACAACATTATGGGCATGATGTGCAATTGGATAATCTATTTTTGCTAAGTATCCGCCACCCAATCCACTCAATGGCTGCTTTGACCACTCTTGAAACATAAAGGTCCACATTTCAATGCGACCAGAACTAGAAAATCGATTAATTTCAATTAATTTTTGAGTGCTTTCCCAATAAAATGCATGTACAAATGAAGTACTTTTATAAATTAAAAAAGCACAACATCCCATTAAAGCTGTCTTCAATAGTTGTTTGCGATAATCTCGATAAAATAAAAGGATTATTAAAGGTAAAGAAATGGACAAGAATGCGGATCTTGCACCATCAAAAAATACACCTAAAAAAATAAAAAAAACTAAAAAGTAATAGAGTTTATTAATGACTAAATCTTTTTTTGAATATACATAAGTCAGCAGCCAGAAATTGCACACTAAAACGCTGTCATAAACTCTCAAACTACCGCCATTGAGTTGCCAATCAAACCACTGATTATGTATTAATAAGTTAAAGATACTCAATAATATAAAAAAACAAGAAAGAGTACTTAAAGCACCCAACAGCCAGATGAAGAACAGATCATAGTTGGACTCTTTATATACAGATTTCAGAAAAATGAAAGATAAAAAGAGCATCAACCACATTAGTAAATCTTGTAATTGAAAAACACCATAAGTACTAAATTGAAAAAGCAGAGTGAATAAAATTGTTGTAAAAAAAAGCAATGTAGTTTTTGAAAATTCAATTTTTTTGAATAAAGTGATTAAAATTAAAAAAGGAAGGAAGATTTGAACAATTCGATTCAGGTCATAAGATGAAAACTGACCAACATTATAAGTAATGCAAAAGAGAATATATGGCAACATAGTTTAAAAACTCAAAAAAGAGAGGATTCATCCTCTCTCTTTATGATTGCTTGTTACGAAGTACCACTACATGATTTAGGTAAATATTTTTGATTCGCTGTAGAAGTACAAGCCCATGAATTTGAACCAGAATTATCTGTCATTGTTAAAGTAATAGTTTGATTTTTTAATCCTGCATTAACACCTTCTGAATTAATAAAAGTTGCTGTAATAGTACATTTATTAGAAGTAGTTCCTGTTGCAACTGAAGCAACATATTTTCCAGTAATTGAACCCTTAGCTGCTATTCCGCCAACAGCTGCACTATCATTATTCGGACAAGCTCCTTCTTGACTAAAATATTCAGCAACAGGACCTTTTAAACCACTAGCAAGATTTAGTGCTTCAGTAGCCTGAGAACGAGCAATATAATTTTGATAAGCAGGAATCGCAATCGCCGCCAAAATACCAATAATCGCCACCACGATCATCAATTCAATTAAGGTAAAACCTTTTTGTGCATTCATAAAACTTCTCCAATAGTATTGTTTTTTATATCGCGTGTATCGCTATGTAAGTGATTGCACAGAATATGCCAACTTTTTCATTTAATTTAATAACCATTAAAAACAATTACTTATTCATATTCTGAGAATATTTTTTTAAATTAAGTCACATAAAATGTAAGAAACTGACAAATTTTGTCAGTCGAAGGGTGTAAAAATTGTCAGGTCATTTAGTGTAAAAATAAAGTTAGAACATAAAGCTAGGCATAATTCAGTTTTCAGCTAAAAACTTTAGTGTTTCAGACAAAAAAACGATAAAACATCATGTGATATATCCACTATCTGACTATTTAAACAAATTTTTTAGTTTTTCTTCAAACTTGTTCATTTGCTGATTTAAACGACACAACACCTAAAAGGATTAAGCTTTCTTTGAACACCCGACACACTTAATTGTTTCTTTTTTAAACAATCAAATTTAAAACCCGAGCTTTTATTTTTAAAAGTTATTTGTTAAACAATACTTTACAATGACCAAAATTGGCACCTAGTATTTTGATCAAATTGGCCCTTGTACGAACGATCTCGAAAGCAGAAATTAATCTTGTAGGTGTGAAAAAAAACATCATGGAGTGATGCAAGTTTTTTAAAAAAGAACATATTTTTTATGCAATTAATTTTAATTTTTTATTGCCAAAACTGATTATTAGCGGCGTAAAGATGTGCCTAAAAACGATTTTTTAAACAAAGGCAGATCTACTCCTTCGATCTAGAATCATCAACTTTAACCATACGTTAAAACAATGACATTCAAATATCGTAGGACATGTAAGTGAGGGGAAAATGATGTCAAGCACCTTTGGTATAGCAGGGATTCAAATGCAGGTATCTGCATTTACCAGTAACGTCGAGCAAATGGGCAATTACATGCGTCATATTCGCATGCGTTTCCCATGGGTCAAAATGGTGCTTTTTTCAGAACTGGCGCCACTCGGTCCCAAGCATCACATGGCAGAAGCACTGCCAAGTCAAACCGAAGTACAATTGGCAGAACTGGCACGTGAAACAGGTTTATGGGTGATACCAGGCTCGCTGTTCGAACGTACTGAAGGGCCAGACGGCGAGATTGTTTACAACACTTTATCGGTGATTAATCCAGAAGGACAAATTGTTGCTCGTTATCGCAAAATGTTTCCGTTTCGCCCGTATGAAAAAGATGTGGCGGGTGGTGATCAATTCTGTGTATTTGATGTACCCGATGTAGGCCGCTTTGGCGTCTCGATCTGTTATGACATGTGGTTCCCGGAAACTACACGAACGCTTGCTGCAATGGGTGCCGAAGTGATTTTACACCCGACCATGACCGACACGATTGATCGTGATGTGGAACTGGCGATTGCACGGGCCTCTGCTGCTCAAAATCAGGTGTATTTCATCGACATCAATGGTGTGGGTGATGGCGGTAATGGCAGATCGATTGTGGTCGATCCGTCGGGTTATGTTTTGCATCAATCGGAAGCAGGTGCAGAAATTATTCCAATTGAAATCGATTTAGAAAAAGTACGTCGTGAACGTCGACGCGGACTTCGTAGTCTGGGGCAGCCACTCAAAAGCTTTCGTGACCGCGATTGCCATTTTACTGTGTACCAAAAAGACAATACTGAATTTCCTTATCTGGATAGCTTAGGGCCTTTGGTCAAACCTGAAGACTAACTCACGCCTCGCCTGAGCTTTACAAGATAAAGAAAATTTCTATAAAAAAAGACATATGCTTATGAAAAATACATATTCATTAAGCCAGCACCGTAGCGTATGGGAGATACGCTCGGATAGCTGGATTAATTTAGTTGAAGATATTGGGTATCTAACGGATTTAGCAGTCGATCATGTGGAGCGTGCTAAGGCACTTACACGGGTTAAATTAACGCTCGATTTTCTGGTTCCCATTGAAAGTTACTGGGCCTTTCCAAGTAAACGCGTTTTTAATGAACTCTGCCAGAATATCGAGCGAGAAGAGTTTTCTACAGCACGCGTTTTAGCGCGCCGGATTCATCGTGCGCTCTCGGCCGGAAGCTATCGTCACGATCATACTGTTTTACAAAGCGAACGTGAATTGTCGTGTCAGATTGAAACCACAAGTGATCAGCAAGCACGGTTATCTCAGCCGTACTTCGAGGTTCTGATTGTCGATGAAATGAGTGCAGCAGAAGAAGATGCGTTACGACGCCGAGTCATCAGCAAACGCAATGCCGATGATCCGTTTATTTTCGATATTGTGGTGGTTCCGAGTTTTGAAGATGCCCTCATTGCCACGCTCATCAATTTTAACTTACAGGCCGTCGTAATTCGTCATGGCTTTCCATATCGCTCGGTCAATCATCTCGATATTCTGGATCGTCTGATGATCGATCTGGATCGAGATATCGAAAGCTTGCCGGAAATCGAGCGTGGCACCTTGCTCGGTAGCCGGATTGCACAACTACGCCCAGAGCTGGATTTGTATCTGGTCAATGATGCGGGCGTCGAAAACATTGCCTCACAGGCTGGCGGCGAAGTATTCAAACGAATTTTTTTCGGTGAAGAAGATCATATCGAGCTTTATAATGCCATCATGAAAGGTGTGGGCGAGCGTTATCGCACGCCATTTTTTAATGCTTTACGTGATTATTCCAAACAACCTACCGGTATGTTTCACGCCTTGCCCCTAGCGCGCGGTAAAGCCATTTTAAACAGCCACTGGATTAGTGATCTGGCACAGTTTTATGGCATGAATTTATTTATGGCTGAAACCTCTGCAACCTCAGGCGGCCTCGATTCCTTACTTGAACCTATTGGCCCGCTTAAACATGCACAGGAATATGCAGCACGCGCTTTTGGTGCCAAACGGACCTTCTTTGCCACCAATGGCACCTCGACCTGCAATAAAATTGTGGTGCAATCACTGGTACGCGAAGGCGATATCGTACTGGTCGACCGTAACTGCCATAAATCACACCATTATGGCTTAGTGCTCACAGGCGCCAATGCGGCCTATCTGGACTCGTACCCGCTGAACGAATATTCCATGTATGGTGCGGTGCCGATTCGCCATATCAAGCAAATGTTGCTCGACTTTAAGCATGCAGGCAAACTCGATCAGGTCAAATTACTTTTACTGACCAACTGTACTTTCGATGGCGTGGTATACGATGTCGAACGTGTCATGATGGAATGCTTGGCCATAAAACCCGATCTCATTTTTTTATGGGATGAAGCATGGTTTGCATTTGCAAGTTGTCATCCGATTTATCGTCAGCGAACTGCCATGGCCAATGCTGCCAAACTGGCCGAGCGCTTTAAAAGCGACACGTATGCAGCACAGTATGAACAGTGGCAACAGACGATTGATTGGGATAACGATGAACAGTTACTCGACACCCGTCTGATGCCAGATCCTTCAAAGGCACGTGTCAGAGTTTATTCTACCCACTCGACCCATAAAACCCTTACCGCACTGCGTCAAGGCTCAATGATTCATATCTGGGATCAAGACTTTAAAGAAAAAAGTGAAGAAGCCTTTATCGAAGCCTACATGACCCATACATCTACATCGGCCAATTACCAAATTTTGGCATCGCTAGATGTCGGACGTCGCCAAGTCGAAATGGAAGGTTATCAATTGGTGCAGCGTCAGTTAGAGCTGGCCATGAGCTTGCGCGAGCAAGTGATGCATCACCCTTTGCTCAAGCGTCATTTTCACTTTTTACGCGTGGGCAATATTATTCCGGAGGCTTACCGCGAATCGGGCGTAAATAGTTATTTTGATGAAGGCAAAGGCTGGGCCAATCTGGAAAAAGCGTGGAGCATGGATGAGTTTGTCATGGACCCAACCCGCGCAACACTCATGATCGGCATGGTTGGTATGGACGGCGATACCTTTAAAAATACCGAACTAATGAACAAATACGGTATTCAAATCAATAAAACCTCCCGAAACACCGTACTGTTTATTATCAATATTGGTACAACGCGCTCCGCAATTGCATATTTGATTGAAGTACTGATCAAGATTGCCCGCGATGTCGATCGACGCGTAGCAGATATGAGCTCGGCAGAACGGCGTATTCATCAAAAGCGCGTGAATTCTCTCACGCAAGAACAGCCACCACTGCCTGACTTTTCGGCATTCCATGCTGCATTTCAGGGGCAGCGTCTTGATCCGGCTATACAAACCCGAGATGGCAATATCCGTCAGGCCTTTTTCCTGTCGTATGAAGATACCAGCTGTGAATATATCGATATTGCTGATGCTGCAGCGGCGATTGCAGCCGGACGAGAACTGGTTTCAGCATTGTTTGTTATTCCGTATCCACCCGGATTCCCGATTTTGGTGCCAGGCCAAGTGATCAGCGCAGAAATTTTACAATTTATGGCTGCACTAGATGTCAAAGAAATTCATGGCTTCCGACCTGAGCTTGGTTTTCGAGTGTTTACGCAAGACACGCTGAATCGGGTACAGCAAGCCAAAGAGACCTATGAGTCTTTGCAGCAATACCAACATATTCATCATTTACGCGCAGGTTAGTTCCTGCGCACAGCACTCAAATACCGTACGGAACACAAAATATGAGTCTTCAGTCTCTGCCCTCTATTTATGCGTTCCTCAGAAAATACTGGCCAAGTAGTACGCCTCAGAAAACCGCTGAGCTTAAGGAAGTGAACATGAATTATAGTAATAAAGTGACGAGCATTTCTGATATGTTGCTGATGTTTCATCGTAACGAACGTCCGATTTACTTCATCAGCGCGACAAATTTTAACTTATTGGGCATCGATCGTTGGGTTAACCGCTTTCGCTATATCAATTACATCGACTGTTTTGATGGTCGTCATCCAAATGTTTTTGTTCCACCCGAATCTTTGCACGACGATTTTAATTCGATTGAAGACATCAATAATTATCTGCTGCAACATAAAGATGTGGTCGATCTGATCGAGCGGCGTGGTGGAAATCCAGTGGCCACCTTTTTGATGTTTGATGAAAAAACCGAGGAACTGGCCAAAGAAATTGGTCTGGACATCTGGTTCCCACCTGCGGCATTACGTCAGCGCTGCGACAATAAAATGGAAACTGTACGGATTGGCAATAAAGCCGGCGTATATTCGGTACCCAATGCACTTGCCAAAGTGAGCAGCTATGAGCATTTGCTGCAAATTGCCGACCGTCATGGTTTAGGCCATGATCTAGTAATTCAAACTGCATTTGGTGATTCGGGCCATACCACCTTTTTTATTGCCAGCGAAAATGATTTTAACAAACATAAAGATGAGATTATTCATGATCCTGAAGTCAAGATCATGAAACGCATCAACTGCCGCGGCGCAACGCTTGAAGCCTGTGCCACGCAATCTGGAACACTGGTGGGGCCATTACTGACCGAAGTGGTCGGTGCGCGTGAACTGACGCCTTATCAAGGCGGCTGGTGTGGCAATGAAATTTTTCCGGGCGCTTTTTCAGAGCGGGCAAGAATTAAGGCACGCGAAATGGCGGAGAAATTTGGTAATCAATTACTCAACGAAGGTTATCGTGGCTATTTCGATCTGGATTTTTTAATCGATATCGATACCGATGAAGTCTACTTGGGTGAGTTGAATCCTCGCATTTGTGGCGCCAGCCCGATGACCAATCATGCTGCTTTTGCCTATGCCGATGCGCCTTTATTCTTATTTCATTTACTAGAATTTTCAGGCGTACCTTTTGATCTCAATGTAAAAGAAATTAACGAGCGTTGGGCGCAGCCGCATTTTATCGATTCGTGGTCACAGGTGGTAATTAAATACACCGAAGATAAAGTCGATCAAGTTACCCATGCACCGCCAACCGGGATTTATCGTATGGCTGAAGATGGCAGCATCTCTTATCAGCGCTTCGATTATGCACGCCGCGCCATCGATACCGAACGTGAAGCCTTTTTCTTGAGAATCACAGGCCCTGGCGATTTTCGTTATGAAGGTGCCGACTTAGGTATTTTGATTACACGTGGCCGCTCTATGGATGATAACTTCCGTCTTAACATTCGCGCACGCGACTGGATTCGTGGAATCAAGAGTTATTATGCTGGTAAGCCGATTGCCACAACACATCACGATTTGGCCCCTGCGCCTGGATCTTTCAAAATACTCTAAGGAAAACTTATGTCTGTCGAACTTCAGTTCCAAGCTATTTTAGAAGATACGCCCGATGAAAAATGGAAAGCGATCTTCCAGCAATTCTGGCCAGGGTATCGTGCATGGTTCTTGCGTAGTGGTGTTGCAGGACGTCCAACCTATCTGGAGTGTCGACAGGCATTACGCACCTACATGCCAGAGTTGATCCCAATTTGGGAAAAACTCATTGCACTGACCGGAGGCGGTGACGTAGAAGCACGCTTTTTATCACTTTGGTGTCCACCAGCGTACATCGCTGGGTGCTCTCAAGGCGTATGGTTCGATCCTCATACCCAAGAAGAACCGATCCTGCTTCGTAATTATGATTTTGCACCTGTATTACTCGAAGGCAATCTGCTCAATACACGCTGGGTGAATCAACGCGTGATGGCCATGAGTGATTGCCTGTGGGGCGCACTCGATGGCGTAAATGAAGCAGGTGTTTCGGCTTCGCTTTCGTTTGGGGGGCGAACCATCACTGGCACAGGATTTGGTATTCCACTGGTACTGCGTTATGTACTGGAAATGGCGCAAAACACCGAAGAAGCCGTGGCTATTTTAAAGCGCGTGCCTGTGCACATGACCTATAACGTCACGCTACTCGATCGTAACGGAGACTGGCGCACCGTTTTTGTGAGTCCAGATCGGGAAACTGAAGTGGTTAAACGCCATGCGGTGACCAATTATCAGCATCAGATTGAATGGCCACAGCATGCTACTGCCACACTTTCTTACGAACGTCTGAACTTTTTAGAACAGGTTCTCACACACTCCACCCATTCGTCACAGGTGGTGCAAGGTTTGCTCACCAAACCGCTCTACCAAGATGCATGGCTTCGGGGCTACGGGACACTGTACACCGCGATTTATCGTCCGGTGTCCCAGCGTGTGGAACTGTATTGGCCACAACAGCTGTGGCCACAGTCATTTGAACAGTTTACCGAAGAGCAGCGCACCATTATCTTGGCGGCACAAGCCGATCCAATCTTGTATTCAGCGCCATAAACTAACCCAGAATAATGGGCTCATTGCCCAGCTCATTCTGGTCTTGATCATCGTGCTGCATATAAAACTGATCCAGCACCTCACCAATCGCCAAAACCGCATCGACAACCGCAGCACGATAATCACCGTGCTTCAGTTGTTGCACCATAGTGCGACAAATAGCTTCCCACGCCAGCGTATGCGTTTCGGTACAAATTCCTCGATCTACCACCAGTTCGACCTGCTGTTCACATAAATTCAGATACAGCAAAATGCCACTATTATGGGCAGTATCCCAGACACCAAGTTCGGCAAAGAGTTGCTCGGCTCGGCGCCTCGGAGTTTGTTGATAGGCTTGCAAGCATGGGATATGACCTTCAATCACCACCTGTATTTCACCCACGTGGCCATGTTCGGCCTGTGTCACCGCCTGCGCAATTGCAGTCATGTCGGTTTTAGAAAAGTAACGCTTCGCCGCAGGCAAAAAGAAAAAATGTTTCAGCCAGCGTTTTAAACTGGGTTGATTTTGCGCCCTAATTTTAGGCTGGGTAATAATTTGTGTTGTATCGGTTGTTGTTACCATGATCCTGATGCTCCCCCACCACCAAAGCCGCCGCCACCGCCGCTATAGCCACCACCGCCACCGAAACCGCCGCCGCCGCCAAAACCGCCCCCACCACCGCGACCACCGCCCGATGCAAACAGCTGAAAAATTAATTGTGCCAAAGACGTGACCAGCAATAGAAAAATACCCAGACCTGCCAGAAGGCTGGTGATAATTCCCACACCACTAATGATACCAGCTGCAATCCCCGCAACGCCTGCTGTTGCCGCGCTGAGTCGATTCCCCACAATAAAGGATGCAAAAATCCCGACCACAATAATAATCATCGAATAAGTGAGCATTTGTGAACGGGCCTGTTGCTCATGAAGTGCCTGTTCTTGGCTCTCTTTTAACTCCTGCGCTGCCTGCTGCGCGACCTCGGGATCCATATTCAGAATTTTTTCAATTTCATTTAAACCTGCCTGTATCCCTTGCGCATACTGAGCTTGCTTAAAATACGGCGTGATTTGATTACGTATAATCCGCCCAACCACAATATCTGGAAGAACGCCTTCTACACCGTAGCCAGTCAGAATCTGAATCCGACGGTCATTGACCGCAATGGTCATTAAAATACCGTTATCACGCTTGGCACTACCCAATTGCCACTGTTGTGCCACACGCATGGCATAATCAAAAATATCCTCTTGACCTGTAGTCGGCACAATCACCACCGCAATCTGGGCTTTTTTTGCTTCGTACAACTGACGGATTTGTTGCTCAATCTGCTGTCTTTGTGCCTCGGTCAGTAAATTGGCCTGATCGATCACGGGGGCATTTAAACTGGGTAATGATCGTATCGATTGCCCTTCGGCCAGATCATTGGCAATTTGGGGTTGCTGTGCAGCAGCCACACTCGATGAGGGTGCTTTCTGATTGCCTTGCTGCTGTTGAATGATCTGTTGTGCTGCCAGCAGTTCGGTATTGTCTTGGGTTTGGTCGCTACCTTGTGCGCTAAATGCGAGACTGCACCACATCAGCGTCAAACAGCCGAGTATAACTGCCCAAGATCCTTGATATAGGCGCCATCGTAATCTAGCCAGAGGGAGCGTCATGGCATTCTCCAGTTCAGGCAAAATTAATTAAATGAGACTGTTGGTGCTTTCTCTGCGCCTGCTTCTGCACTAAAGTTTTGTTTGGTATGCATCCCAATCACTTTGGCTGTCATGGCCTGCGGGAACTGTCGAACATAGGTGTTGTAATCCTGTACCGTACTGATATAACGATTACGTGCCACCGCAATACGGTTTTCTGTACCTTCGAGTTGAACCTGTAAATCGCGGAACTGCTCATTGGCTTTTAAATCGGGATAGTTTTCAGAGACAGCAATCAAACGAGACAATGCGCCAGTCAGCTGACTTTGTGCCTGCTGATACTTTTCAAAAAGCTGCGGGTCTTCAAGGACGGCTTTATCAACTTTCAAGCCAGCCACGTTTGAACGCGCCTGCGTGACGTCGGTCAGCACCTGCTGCTCGTGTTTGGCATAGCCTTTCACCACATTGACCAGATTCGGAACCAGATCGGCACGGCGCTGATACTGGTTTTGTACCTCAGACCATGCTGCCGTGACCGATTCATCTTTGGCCTGCAAGGTGTTGTAGCCACAGCCCGAAAATATAAGCGTACTGGCCAATACACTGGAAAGTGCCAATTTTTTAAATAAATTCATGTTAATCACCTCATTATTTTTAAAATTTGTGTTTTAAAGGCATTGTAACGAGGATTTTAGCGCTGTTTTGTTTATTTTCTTTATCATAAAAAAACGGGCCAGACGCCCGCTTTTTGGTTGATTCAGGTTCAGCTGTAACGAAGCTGGGCGGAAGTCTCCTGAAATGCCGGCATATCATAATCTGCCGCCATTTTTTCTTTCCAGTATGCAATCAGTTCGCTGTAATCGTGATCGGCAGGGTGAAAATCTGGTTTGTAATAGGCCAGATATTCTGGCAATAATTGCACAAACATTTTGGCCACCAAATAAACCCCGAAAAGATTAGCTCCCACTTTAGGTAAGCTTTTACGTCGATCCTGCATGAACAGTTTGCTGGCCGAGTAAAAGGTAAGGCTGGCAAAGCCTGTGGTGACACTTCGCATTATCAGAGTGCGCAGCTTATGATCGCCATAAATCTCTTGGTACACATCGAAGGCCACAGCACGATGTTCGATTTCTTCAATCGCATGCCATACCCAGAGCTTCATGGCATCTTCATCTAATGTACTGAGTACCTCAGGATGCCTTAAAATATAGCCTCCCAACAAAGCAGTAAAATGCTCAAATGCACAGGTAATGGCAAGCTGCACTTTCGGATTCAAATTACGTACATGACGATCTTTTCGCATAAGCCATGCTTGAAAGCGATCCAGATTATAATCGTCTTTGCGCCATGCATCATTAAACTCAGTATGCGCCTTGGAATGCATCGCCTCTTGACCAATAAAAGCTGCAATTTGAGCCTGAAGCTGTGGATCTGCAATTCGATCACGCACATTACGCACGCTATGCACAAAAAACTGCTCTCCTATTGGAAAGGTCGATGAAAGTGCAGTGAGCAAATGCGACATGACAGGTGAATTGGCAAAGTAATGCCGCTTGATTTTTTCAGGATGGAATTGTAAGCGCCGCACGGTAATGCCCAACGCTTTAGGACGCTGCTGATATGCTTTCGATGCCTGCTGAATCACTGTTGCCATGGCCGAATCCTGCTGTTTTTTTCGAGTATGGCGAGTGAATCGATAAAACCCTATGGCAAAACTGCTTGTACAATTGACCGAACTGCTCAACCCGATTAATGCACAAAAATAACAAAAGCCTGCATCCGTGCAGGCTTTTGGAAATGGGTCTTTGGATGTTTTAACGTTACACGTCGAGGTAATCCAAAATACCTTCTGCTGCCTGACGACCTTCCCAGATTGCAGTCACAACCAAGTCAGAGCCACGCACCATATCGCCACCCGCAAAGATTTTCGGGTTAGATGTCTGGAATTTATATTGTTGCTGTTCAGCAGCAAGTACGCGACCCGAGCCATCCAAACCAATATTGGCAGGTGCAAACCAGTCTGCCGGACTTGGACGGAAACCAAATGCCAATAACACGGCGTCGGCTGCTAGAACCTCTTCGGAACCCGGAATCGGTTCTGGGCTACGACGGCCACGACTGTCTGGTGCACCTAACTGTGTGGTCACCACTTTGACGCCAGTCACTTGACCATTTTCGCCCACAATTTCGATTGGCTGACGGTTAAACAAGAAATTAACGCCTTCTTCGCGTGCATTTTTTACTTCACGACGTGAACCCGGCATGTTGGCTTCATCACGACGATATGCACAGGTGACCTGCTCCGCACCCTGACGGATCGAAGTACGGTTACAGTCCATTGCCGTATCACCACCACCCAGCACGATCACTTTCTTGCCTTCAACACTGATGTATTCGTTTGGGTTTTGCTCCCAGCCTTGCGTACGGTTGACGTTGGCAATCAGGAAATCCAGTGCATCATACACACCCTCAAGCTCTTCGCCCGGGAAACCACCCTTCATGTAGGTGTAGGTGCCCATTCCCATAAATACTGCATCGTAATCTTGCAGTAACTGGTCGATGGTGATGTCCGTTCCGATTTCAACATTTAAACGGAATTCAACGCCCATGCCCGTGAAGATTTCACGGCGACGCTTCATCACGTCTTTTTCCATTTTAAACTCAGGAATACCGAAAGTCAGCAAACCACCAATTTCAGGGCGCTTATCGAAGACCACCGGTTTTACACCATTGCGTACCAGAATATCTGCACAGCCAAGTCCTGCCGGGCCTGCGCCAATAATGGCCACTTTTTTATCGGTCCATTTCACTGACGACATATCTGGACGCCAGCCCAGTGCAAAGGCTGTATCGTTGATATATTTTTCTGCATTACCAATTGTTACCGCACCAAAACCGTCATTGAGGGTACATGCACCTTCACACAAACGGTCTTGTGGGCACACACGACCACACACTTCCGGTAAGGTATTGGTTTGATGGCACAATTCTGCCGCCTGAAAAATACGGCCTTCTGCAATCAGTTTTAACCAGTTTGGAATATAGTTATGTACCGGACATTTCCATTCACAGTATGGGTTACCACAGCCCAAACAACGATGGGTCTGATTGGCAGCCACCTCAGCCGTGAACGGTTTATAAATTTCCACAAACTCAGATTTGCGGACATCAATATCTTTTTTCTCTGGATCTTGGCGTGCTACATCCAGAAACTGAAAGTCATTATTTAGGCGCTCTGCCATGTCTTGCTCCGTGGGTCAGTGTGGAAAACTCGAAAGTTATCCACACTTGCCTGTCAAAATATGAGTAGTGGAATTATTGAGGATCGGCTTTGGTTGCTTTCAACAGCGTCAGTAAGTTAGCAGCTTTTGGCTTGACTAACCAGAACTTGCGACTGTAGAAATCAAACTCGTTGCGGATCTTATACGCCCATGCACTGCCTGTTTCTTTGATGTGTTCATCCAGAATACGCAGTAAGTTTTCTTGATGATCTTCCATCGATTCAGTTGAAATACGAGTTAAATCAATCAACTCATGGTTGTAGTAATCGACGAAGTTATTTTCAAGATCCAGAACGTATGCAAAACCACCGGTCATACCAGCACCGAAGTTATGCCCCACTTTACCCAATACAGTCACGATACCGCCGGTCATATATTCACAGCAGTGATCGCCCGCACCTTCAATAACAGCAAATGCACCAGAGTTACGTACTGCAAAACGCTCACCCGCAGTTCCGGCAGCAAATAACTTACCGCCAGTCGCACCGTACAAACAGGTGTTTCCAATGATGGCAGTATTTTGAGTCTGGAACGGCGAACCTTTTGGTGGGAAGATCGAGATACGACCACCTGCCATTCCTTTCCCTACGTAATCGTTGGCATCACCTTCAAGCTTAATGTGCAAACCACCGGCATTCCATACCCCCAGAGACTGACCTGCTGTACCGTTAAGATTAAGTACGACCGGATGCGCCTCCATATCGAGGTTGCCATAACGGCGTGCAATTTCGCCCGATAAACGTGCGCCAATTGAACGGTCACAGTTACCAATCTCGAAATTGAACTCGCCGCCAGTACCAGCTTCAATTGCAGGGAGCATTGCACTCACCATTTTTTCAGCAAGAATGCCTTTATCGAACGGCTGGTTGCCCTGAACTTGACAATATTGTGCCTTGCCTTCAGCCGATGGATGCGACTGGATTAAAGGTGTTAAGTCTAGATGGGCATGCTTGTCGGTTTCACCCGGCAAGATTTCAAGCAAGTCGACACGGCCAATCAAATCTTTAAGCGATGCGACACCTAGTGCAGCCAACCATTCACGTGTTTCTTCCGCAATAAAGTGGAAGAAATTGATCAGCATTTCTGGCTCACCAATATAATGCTCTTTACGCAAGTGATCTTGCTGAGTTGCAACACCGGTTGCACAGTTGTTAAGGTGGCAAATACGTAGGTATTTACAACCCAATGCAATCATTGGAGTCGAGCCAAAACCGAAACTTTCCGCACCCAAAATGGCGGCTTTAATTACGTCTAAACCGGTTTTGAGACCACCATCTGTCTGTACGCGTACTTTGCCACGCAGGTCATTAACACGAAGTGCCTGATGCGCTTCAGACAAACCCAATTCCCAAGGCGAACCGGCATGATGGATCGAAGACAATGGAGATGCCGCAGTTCCGCCGTCATAGCCTGAAATAGTAATGAAGTCGGCATAGGCTTTTGCTACACCCGCCGCAATTGTTCCTACACCCGGCTCAGACACCAGTTTGACCGATACCATTGCCTGCGGGTTGACTTGTTTCAAGTCAAAAATCAACTGCGACAAATCTTCAATCGAGTAAATGTCGTGATGTGGAGGAGGTGAAATCAAGGTCACACCCGGCACCGCATAACGCAAACGCGCGATCAAGCTGTTGACTTTACCGCCCGGCAACTGACCGCCTTCACCCGGTTTTGCACCTTGTGCCACTTTAATCTGCAACACTTCTGCAGAAGTAAGGTAAGCCGGTGTCACACCAAAACGGCCCGATGCGATCTGCTTGATTTTCGAGTTACGAATGGTACCGTAACGTGCTGGATCTTCACCGCCCTCACCCGAGTTTGAGCGTCCACCCATGGTGTTCATGGCAATCGCAATGGCTTCATGCGCTTCTGGCGACAAGGCACCAATCGACATCCCTGCCGAGTCAAAGCGCGGTAAGATTTGCTCAACCGGCTCCACCTGTTCAAGCGCAATTGAATTGCTGATTTTAAGCTTGAACAAGTCACGAATAGTTGCTACCGGACGATTGTTGACCAGTTCGGCGTATTCTTTAAAGTCTTGGTAATTGCCAGAACGTACAGCTCTGTGTAATGCATTGATCACGTCTGGGTTAAAGGCGTGATATTCCTTGCCAAATACAAACTTGAGCATACCGCCTTGGTCAATCGGCTGACGATTTTTCCATGCAGTTGCGGCCAGTTTTTTCTGGTCATTTTCAAGATCGGCAAAAGTTGCGCCTTCGATACGGCTTGGTACACCAATAAAGCAGGTATTGACGACTTCCTTCGATAGTCCCACCGCTTCGAATAACTGACCGCCACGGTATGATGCAACGGTTGAAATCCCCATTTTTGAAAGGACTTTCAACAGGCCTTTTTCGATACCTTTACGGAAATTGGCCTGAGCGTGTACCGGATCGCCGAGGAGTTCACCCTTGGCAACCAAGTCATTGATCACGTCATAAGCCAGGTATGGATAAATCGCAGTCGCACCAAAGCCCAAGATCACCGCAAACTGATGCGGGTCACGCGCCACACCGGTTTCAACAATAATGTTGGCATCGGTACGTAAGCCGGTATTGATCAAATAGTGATGGATGGCGCCAGTGGCCAATACTGCATTGGCTGGTAGGTAACCTTCGCGGATTTTCTTATCCGAAATCACCAGCAAGGTTTTACCATCGCGAATCGCCTGTGCAGATGCCTCGCAAATACGCTGAATCGCGGCCTGTAAGCCTTCTTCTTCTGGATAGTTCAGATCGATATCGGCAATTTCGTAGCCTTTACGTCCGAGGGTACGAATTTGATGCATTTTGGAGTTTGACAATACCGGACTTGAAATAATCAAGCGATCGGCATGCTCTGGCCCTTGCTCAAATACGTTTTGCTCGCGCCCCATACAGGTTTCAAGCGACATCACAATCGATTCACGTAATGGATCGATTGGCGGGTTGGTGACCTGTGCAAACTGCTGACGGAAATAATCCGATACAGGACGCACCTGACGAGACAATACCGCCATTGGCGTGTCATCACCCATTGAACCAACCGCTTCTTGACCACTTTCAGCAATAGGACGTAACAACTGATCACGTTCTTCAAAAGTTACCAAGAACATTTTTTGTGCAGCTTTCAGGTTGTCGCCTGCCAAGCCTTTATCAATTAAATGCTCTTCAAGCTCTGGGCTACCTTGTAGACGCAGCGAGTTTTCGCGTAACCACTGACGGTACGGGCGCATACGTTTAAGATGGTTGCTGACATCTTGTGTATCTAGCACTTTACCTGTAAAGGTATCGATCACCAGAATCTGACCCGGGCCAACACGGCCTTTCGAAATCACATCTTCTGGTTGATAATCCCATACCCCGATTTCAGAGGCCAAAGTGATGTAATCATTTTTGGTAATCACCCAACGCGCTGGACGCAAACCATTACGATCTAGCATACAAATGGCATGACGGCCATCTTGAATCACAAGACCCGCTGGGCCATCCCATGCTTCCATGTGCTTTGAGTTAAATTCATAAAATGCACGTAAATCTGCATCTAGGGTTTCAACGTTTTGCCATGCAGGCGGCACCAGCATGCGCAAGGCACGGAATAGATCCATTCCCCCGCCGATCAGAATCTCAAGCATGTTGTCGAGACTAGATGAGTCTGATCCGGTACGGTTAACAATCGGTGTGAGCTTGGTCAAACCAGGAAGGAGTGGATTTTCAAATTTTGGTGTACGTGCCATCGCCCAGTTACGGTTGGCAGTAATCGTGTTGATTTCACCATTGTGGGCAAGATAACGGAACGGCTGTGCCAACGGCCAACGCGGTAAGGTGTTGGTCGAGAAGCGCTGATGGAACACCACAATATGCGATGCAAGACGCTCATCTGCTAAATCGGTATAAAAGTCCGCAATCGCTGCTGGCATCATGAGGCCTTTATAGCTAATTACGGTCGAGCATAACGTGGTCACGTAAAACAACGGATCGTTACTGAGTTGCTGCTCTGCACGACGGCGCGCCAAAAACAGCTTACGGTTGAATTCAACCTCAGTCACGCCCATTGGACAGTTCACAAATACTTGTTCAAAGCCCGGCAACGATTGCAAAGCAATTTCGCCTAACGCGTCGTTATTGGTTGGAACAACGCGCCACCCGATGACACGCAGGCCATCCGCTTCAATTTCTTTGGTTAAAATCGTTTTTGCATGTTGCGCCAAGGCAGGATCAATATTTAAAAACACCGTACCGACTGCAAAAATTTCGCTGAGTGTAATGTCACTGAGCTTTTTTGCTTCTTCACGGAAAAATTGCTTTGGCATAGCCAATAGTAGACCGCATCCGTCCCCGGTTTTACCATCTGCGGCAATACCACCACGGTGCGTCATGCAACTTAAACTGTGAATTGCGGTTTGTACAAGATGGTGGCTAGAATCCCCTTTCATATGGGCAATCAGACCAAAACCACAGTTATCTTTAAACTCATCCGGTTGGTATAAACCTTGAGCGGGAGCTACAGTGTGAGGCGATGGCAAATGCATAGCGTACCCTTCTTCAACATGGCTCTTTCGAGCGTATAACGATCAATTATTTCTTCGCGACGTTGTCTCATTACTCACGTAAAGCTAAATGTTCCACAACCCATTTTTGCGTTACTTCCTGAATATACGCTTTTTTAGCTCTATATGGCAGCAACTTCATGACAAAAACGTGTTGAGTTATTTCGCACTTTTTTAAAGCAGGCGAAACGACGATTTCGCATGCTAATTGAATTTTATGACGGCTTAGCGCCAAAATAGGACAAATTGATCAATTAGCGCATCAAACATGCAAAAAAGATGCCACATTTATTTATAAACGGTTAACTTATTTATTTGTATAGCAATAATATTTTTTATTATTCTGTAAAACTAAAAGCACACTTTTAAAATGCACCAAAATATTGCAAAATTTTGATATTGATCAAAAATAATGCTCTATTTTGGTTCTTTTATCGTCAATTAAATGGGTCGCTGATTTCGCGCTCGGTCTGTTTTGGTGCCTTTTGATCGATGGCTGATGCTTTGGTTGAAGACGCTGGTAATTCGGCATTGGAGCGTGACTGGCGAACATCCACCACATTGCCTTGCGCATCACGGCGCGTAACCGTGGTGCTGGTCGTAGATGAGCTCGGCGCGTTTGCCAATGGATTAAAAGTTTGAGGTTCCACGCGCGGCAATGCGGCTGGTTTTAAATTGATTTCATGCAATTGTGCCACCAGCCCTAACTCATCAGACCCCAGATCATTCACCAGAGGCGCCAGACTGGCAAAAGATACTGCATGCGGGCGAACCGATGCCGGTAGTTTTAATTCAAGCTGTTTTAACTGCGAATTGGCAGCAGACTCACTTCCAAAGGTGCCGTAAACCAGCATATATTGCTCTTGCTGATCGGGCCCAGTTAGACGGAAGTAGTAAAACTGATTTCGGTCAGCACGAGTTTTTAAATAGTTCTTAATGATGTCTTCATCTGAAGCGCGAAAAAGCTCTATCGTCCAGCTTTTCTTGTTTTCACTGACGAACTTGGTGCCCCGAAACTCGGACTCATGCAAACTGGCCGTAACCACGCGGGTGGTTAAATCCAGAGGTTTCACTTCTTGAGATAGCATCCCAAGATGACTGGTGGCCGCCACTTTCTCGGGTTGAATTTGCACTTGGGTTTGCGCAATATCAGTACGATCCATTTCGACCAGCTTGTCGGTGTCGTTAATTGCCCAAAACACCAATGCAAAAAACAGACAGACAAGCGCACACACCAGCCAGCTGTAATGCTGAATTTTTTGCCATAGTGTGCGATGTGCTGTCATGCATTCACCTTATTGATTTACAGTTTGATTTGCAAGAATTGCGGCTTTCATTTGATCGACATCAAAAGTCTTGGTAATGACTGCCTGACCTAGACGCTGCAATAATACCAGTCTTAGCTGTCCATTGAGCACTTTCTTGTCATGCGACATATAAGACAAAAATGCGTCCAACGGAATTTGCGGACATGATATCGGCAAACGCGCACGCTGAATAATCTTTTTTGTACGCGCCAGATCTGCTTCAGAAATCCAGCCCATGCGCTGCGACAAATCAGCCGCCATAACCATACCAGTTGCCACTGCCTCGCCATGCAGCCATTCACCATAACCCAAATATGATTCAATGGCATGACCAAAGGTGTGACCCAAATTAAGTAAAGCGCGTTCACCTTGCTCTTTTTCGTCGTTTGCTACAATTCGCGCCTTATGAGCGCATGAGCGATACACCGCTTCTGCAAGCAAAGTTTCATTTCCAGCGACCAACTCGTCCATGTGTGTTTCGAGCCATGCCAAAAATTCAAGATCCCCGAGCAAGGCATATTTAATCACTTCGGCTAGGCCCGCAGACAGCTCACGCGGTGGTAAAGACTTTAACTGTGACATATCGGCCATGACCACTTCAGGCTGCTTAAAGGCCCCGATCATATTTTTGCCTAATGGATGATTAATGCCTGTTTTTCCACCGACACTTGAATCGACTTGAGACAACAATGTGGTTGGCACCTGAATAAAGCATACGCCACGCTGGAAACTCGCTGCGGCAAAGCCAGCCATATCGCCAATCACGCCACCACCAAGCGCCAGCACGGTACAATCCCGATTAAACCCGGCTTGGAGCAGCGCATCAAAAATAAGATTCAAGTGCTCGATATTTTTGTATTTCTCGCCATCTGGCAGCACACATACAGCCACTTGCTTGTCTAGAGCAGTCAACGCATCTACATAGTGTTGCAGATAGAGCTGTTCCAGCGTGGTATTGGTCACGATCATCACCTGACGACCTTTGATATACGGCGCAAGCAGGTTATGTGGCTGTAATTGACTACCAATAAAGATTGGATAACGGCGATCGCCTAACTCTACGTGAAGTGTTTGCATAAACATTTAAACCGGTGAGAAAACTAGTGCAATTGGGGCGTTAAGATCACGCGTAAAATTTGCTGGGCAAGATCACGTGCTGCGCCTTGATTTGTTTCAATAATATGATGGGCCACTTCACGGTACAACGGATCTCGGGTACTGAGTAAATCTCGAAGGCGTTGCTCCGGATTCTCGACCTGCAATAAAGGACGATTTTTATCACGATAGGTGCGTTGTAATTGTAACTCGACAGGCGTAAACAGATAAATCACGACGCCGCGTGTTTTTAGATAGTTTCGGTTTGCTGCTTGGGTGACAGCGCCACCACCTGTAGCCAATACCAAATGGTGACGAGAGGTAAGATCATCGAGCACATTGGTTTCTCGGCCACGAAAGCCCAATTCACCTTCTTTTTCAAAAATCCATGGAATTGTAGCACCTGTTCTGCGTTCAATTTCATGATCGCTGTCGAGAAATTCACGCCCCAACAATTCTGCCAAATGCCGCCCAACGGTGGTCTTTCCTGCTCCCATGGGACCTACCAAATAAATATTGGGTAGGCTGTCAAACTCTTTGCTTGGCAAGGAGTCACCTATTGAATTACTTGAATTAAAACTATATTAATGATTTCCAACAATAGTGTCATTAACTATTCGAGGTGTCACAAAAATTAGCAGTTCATTTTTCGCTTCACTTTTTGCGGTCTTTTTAAATAAACGCCCCACATAAGGCAGATCACCTAAAAATGGCACTTTAGTCACCGCATTAGACGTGGTTTGTTCGAATACACCACCCAAGACAACTGTCTCACCATTATTCACCAAGACATTGGTATTGATCGCATTTTTATTTAAAATGGCCTCACCGTTTTGGGCATAACTATTGATCGAGTCATTGGCAATATTCAGTTCCATCAAAATTTTACCGTCTGGGGTAATGTTGGGTGTGACTTCCAGACTGAGCAATGCTTCTTTAAATGAGGTTGTGGCAGTTGATCCTGCTGCCGAATTGGTGGTGGACTGATACGGCACTTCCACACCGGTTGCTACTTTAGCTTTTTGCTTGTCGGCGGACATCACTTTCGGTGTTGAAATCACTTCGCCGTATCCGTCAGCCTGCAAGGCAGACAGCTCCAAGTCCAGCATAAAATCAGACAAGCTGATTAAACCAAATGAAATACTGCTGGCGCCTGCTGTCGATACCCCTAAGTCAACACTTAAGTTATTGTTAATGGTGTCGCCATTACGCAAGTTCCATAAGGTTGAATTTTTACCTGTGACCTGTAAATCATTGCCTGTCGACAAGACGCCCCATTTCACTCCCATTTCTTTACTAAACGAGGTCGATGCACGCACAATCCGTGCTTCAATCATGACTTGTTTCACCGGAATATCCAGCAAATCAATCATGCGTCGGATCTGGTCAATCTTTTGCGCAGTGTCATTTAAAATAAGAGTGTTGGTACGCGGATCAAAAGAAATCGTGCCACGCGGGCTTAACAAAGTGCCAACGCTATCGCCCAAAGGCTCCACCGTCGCACCACCAGTCGTAGCAGTACTGGTAGTACCGCTGTTTCGACCTTGAGTAATCAATTTTTCAATATCTACCGCTTTGGCATATTTAAGCTGAATAAACTCGGTTTGTAACGGCGAGAGCTTGGTACTTTGTGCAATCGCTTTGGCTTCATCTTCTTCAGACTTGATCATCTCGGTGACAGGCGCTATCCAGATCACATTCCCATTACGGCGCTTGTCCAGATTTTTGGTTTTTAAAATAATATCCAGCGCCTGATCCCACGGCACGTCTTTAAGGCGCAAGGTAATATTGCCTTGTACAGAATCTGCGGTCACCATATTGATATTGGTAAAATCGGCAAGTAACTGTAATACGCGGCGTACTTCAATGTCTTGAAAATCCAGTGAGATCTTCTTACCCGTATAGTTTTGGTTGTTTTTTGAGTTTAGTCTGACATTATCTTGTGGACGCTTTAGACTGATGGTAAGTTTATTTTCGGCCTGATACGCCATGTATTCATAACTGCCCGTCGACTGAATCGAGACCACACCGTTGCTGCCATTATTGAATGCATCAATCGATGCCACAGGCGTTGCAAACTCGGTGGTATTCAGGCGGCGCGCCAGATGCGTCGGAATTTTTATGCCGGGAAAACGCACCACTACCTTGCTGCCTTCTTGCTGCACATCGACAGGCGTGGTACTGCCTTGCAGATCAATCACCACCTGTCCTTCACCTTGTGCTCCTTTTTGAAATCCAATATTTCCAATAGAAAGCTGGTTTTTTGGGGCTGGAGCGGCAAGTGGAGTCGCGGCAGAGACCAGATTATTAATTTTAAGAATGAAGACATTGCCTTCTACACGTGTGGTAAACGCACCTGAATTTTTAAGATTCACCGTGACACGGGCGCGTTTTTCATCTGCACTGACTTCAATTCCCGAGGCTTCATTGCTGGTGAGCGCAATACTGCGTTTGGCCAGTTTTTGCGTGGCTTGATCGAAATCCAGAATCAGACGAGAAGGCTGCTCAAGTTGATACGACTGAGGTTGTGGCGGCAGTCCATTAAACATAATCCGCACTTCGGTCCCTTGTCCCGGAATCGTCATCGGGACGACATTGGTAATGGCGACCTGCGCACTTGCAACTTGCATCACGGCATAGGTCACACTTGCCATCGTAAATTGACGAATTACCTGTTTCATCGAGACTCCCCCAAGCATAAAAACGTTCAAGCTTTTTCTCATTATTATTCCCCTGTGCACTAGGGCTTCGGTCCAATTAAAACCAAAGATCGTGGCCGTTCAATAAATCCATCACGTCCATCTGGCACAATTTCCATTAAATCAATTTGTGTGGGTGAGATGGCTACAATCCGCCCTTCATTCAGCCCCATATAATTGCCAATTTGTACACGCTCAATTTCACCATCAGGCGTTTGAATTAATGCCAGAATTTGGCCATTGATGCGGCGCATACTGCCTTTCATGTTTAATGATTCAAGCGCATAACTTTCAAGTGGCTGTTTGGGTCTGGATAGATTTGGGTAAACGCGTTTTCCAGACATCACCTTGAGTTCTGCGGCAATCGAGTTCGGCAAGAATGGATTGCGTAACTGATTGGCAGAATAAAGGTAGGGCGGAACAGGCATAAATACAGGCGCAGGCTCAATCGGTAACGGTGGCTGACTTCGAATAGCGGCCATTTGCTGCTGCACACTGTCAATGCGTGAATCACAACCCGCAAGCCCCAGCACCACCACACTCAAGCACAGAAGTTGACGTATCATTAAGGTGTCCCCCCTTGTGCTGCTGCGGGTGCGGCAGATGGCTGAACCGACGAGGCAGCGTTTTGCTCGTCTACACCGATATAACGATATGTTTTCGCCTTGACGCTGTAATCGACCTGCGGAATATCCGAGGTTTCTTTGGCAGGTTTTGCTTCAATGACAAAATCATGTATGGTCACGATACGCGGCAAGGCCGAAATACCACTGACAAAGGCACCAAAAGCATGGTAGTCACCCGTGGCTTCAATCGAAATTGGCTGCTCTACAAAAATTTCTTGTTTGACCTCATTTTCAAGCCGAATATTTTTAAATTTTAAACCCGAGTTCACACCCGTCATGTTGATGTCTTCTACCAAGCCCGGAATCTCACTTTCCTTTGGAAGTTGCGTCAGCTGCTGATTAAAGCTGGCCTGCATTTCGACCAATTGACGCTGATACTGCTGTAGATTGCGTAGTTTGGATTCTTTTTCTTTAAACTCATTCAGAAGGTTTTGTTCTTGCGCACGCGCGGTCTGTATGGTGTCTAACTGCGGACGAATCATGACAAAATAACCAAGCGCCACCACTAAGAAAAAAATAAATATCCAGCAGGTGATTTTGACCGATTTGGGCCAGCTCCCGTAATTGCTCATGTCGAGCGTATTAAACTGCTGAAAAAACTTATCCACCGTCATGCGTTTTTTCTGCACAGGTGCTTGCTCAGGTGCCGTGTGATCGACTGGATCTCGTTTCATGGCTTGGCCCCCGCATTGGCTGCTGTTGCAGTAGTGGTTGGTGGCGCATAGGCCACACCAATTTCACCCAAATCGACACTGACCACAAAACTACCGTATGCTTCTTCAGGTCTTGGCACAACAGACGTTGGCGCCTTCTCTTTGGTATCGTCGACCGCCAGAAATGAATTCATAAAAGCATTACGATACCAAGGCGATGCCTCAAGGTTGCGTAATAATTCGGCTACGGTATTCGGGCTTTCGGCTCGGCCTTCTAGCGTGAATTTATCGCCAGTCCGGGTAAATTTGGTCAGATACATATTGTTTGGTGTAACCCGAACAATTTCATCAATGAGGCGAACTGCCACAGGACGCTGCGATTGCAAGCCCTGAATCAGTTTCATCCGTTCTACAATCGCATCTCGCTGCTGCTGTAAACCATCGAGTGCTTTGAGTTGATGGTCTAAGGCTTGATTGGTAGTGATGAGTAACTGATTGGCCTGCTCTTGATCATTAAGCTTGAAATTAAAATAAGTCCAGCCCAATGCAACGGCAGCACATCCGAGTATTGCCACTAGACCACTGAGTAAAATAAATTCTTTTTTACGCTTTTGTCGCAGTTCATCGCGCCATGGAAGGAGGTTAATGCGTGTCATCATCGAAACTCCTCAGGGCCAGCCCGCATGCCACCATGAGCGATGCAGCATCATTTTCGATCTTGCGAACATCCACCTGTGGTGAAAAATCCATTTGTAAAAACGGATTGGCCACCGTCACCCGATAGCCCAGTTTTTGCTGCAACAATCGGGCCAGCCCCGGAATATTGGCATTTCCGCCTGCGAGCAAAATATGGTCAATTTCGTTGTACTGCGAAGATGAAAAGAAAAACTGTAATGAACGCGCCGCCTGCTGAACCAGCGCTTCTAGATAGGGCTCAAACACTTCTGCGGTAAAATCCTCGGGCAACGAACCGTCTTTTTTGGCACGTCCTGCTTCTTCATAAGACATTCCATAGCGTTTTTGAACATCTTGAGTGAGTTGTTTACCGCCAAAAACCTGCTCGCGGGTATAGATAATCTTGCCCTTTTGCATCACCGACAGCGTGGTCATGGTATGGCCAATATCTAAAATTCCCACCGTACTTACGCCCATCGGCAAGGTATCGGCAAAAACCTGAAATGCGCGCTCCATGGCATAGCTTTCAACATCTGCCACCTTAGGCGTTAAACCTGCCAGCTCCAGCACTTCAACACGCGTATCGACATTTTCGGTACGTGTCGCTGCAATCAGGACATTGACCCGATTAGGATTGGCTGGGCGTTCTGGCGTGACTTCAAAATCAAGACTGACTTCATCTAAAGGAAATGGAATAAAACGCTCGGCATCCATTCGAATCTGAACTTCTCGCTCATCATCGGTCATGTCGGCATCCATTTCGATCAGTTTGTGTACGACCATTGAGGTGGGCACTGCAATGGCCGCTTGGGTCGCTTGTGGATTGGCCAGATTGATGGCGCGCGTCAATGCGTCGGCCACCGCTTCAGGATTAAGAATATTTTTCTCAACCACACTGCTTTCTTGCAGCGGAATCAAGCCATAACTTTCTACACAGTAACGATCATTTTTGGCAGAGAGCTCGAGTACTTTGACCGAAGTCGAACTGATATCAACCCCAACCAACCCCTTATTGGTTTTACGGTATAATCTGAGCACGTAAATGTTGTCCTATTATTTTTCTGTCCCCAAAGAAGCGCTGACTAATTTTATCTAGGTCATTAATTTTATGCGGATACAATATCTCATCTAACAATCCGCTATTCTAAAGGATATACTGACCCACAATTAGTTTGCGTTAAGCTCTTATTAAAACCCACTTGTTATGAAAAAGCTATCCAGTTCAGGCCGCGTTCACCCATTTTTTTTGTTCATTATCATGGTACTTGTCTCAGTTCCGATGGGTTTTTATGGCATGTATCTCTATATTGCCCCGTCTTTGCCTGAAATGAGCTCCTTGAAAAAGGCGCCGTTGCTTAAACCATTACAGGTTTATACCGCAGACAATCAATTAATCGCAGAATATGGCGGTAAACTTTCAGTTCCGGTTGAATATAATCAAATTCCACCACATTTTATTCATGCTTTTTTGGCAGCTGAAGACTCATCTTTTTTTGAGCACAGCGGGATTAGTTTTAAGGGTTTGGGGCGTGCATTAAGTGAAACCGTAACCGGTTCAAATGTACAAACGGGTGGCTCAACCATTACCATGCAGGTGGCGAAAAACTATTATTTATCGCCAGAGCGTACTTTAAAACGTAAACTGACTGAAATTTTCTTGGCGCGAAAAATTGAGCAAAACCTGAGTAAACAAGAAATCTTGACGCTATATGTCAATAAAATTTTCTTGGGAAAAAATGCTTATGGTATCGCGGCTGCCGCCAAGATCTATTATAACAAAACCCTTGATCAGCTCAGTATTGCTGAGATGGCCATGATTTCGGGCTTGCCTAAAGCACCCTCTAAGTACAATCCCGTGGTTAATCCAGAGCGCGCACTTGAGCGCCGAAACTGGATTTTAGGACGCATGTTGCAACTTGGCTATATCAATCAGACCGAGTATCAACAAGCGGTGGCTGAGCCTATCAATCTCGATATGCCAGACCGTGGTGTAAGTAACCGCTTCCCGTATATTGGTGAAATGGTACGTGCAGAACTGGTCGAAAAGTTTGGTGAACAGGCGGTCGATTCTGGTTATAAGGTTTACACCACCATTAATAGCCAGCGCCAAGCCTACGCCGAGCAATCGGTACAAGATGGACTTGAAGCCTATGATCGCAGACACGGCTGGCGGGGTGCAGAGGCACATGACAAACCGCTGAATCAATTCATTCCTTATGCCAATACCTTTCCTGCAGAAGTCATTAAAGTCGGAAGCAATACATTTGAAGCACGCATGCAGGATGGACAGACTGTCACGGTGCCTTGGTCGGGAATGTCGTGGGCACGCCGCTATCGCAATGCCAATAGCGTAGGCGAATTGCCGTCACGTGCCTCGCAAATTGTGAAAGTCAAAGATATTGTGCGCTTGCGCCCGAACGACGATAAATCTGCTTGGTCGTTAGTGCAAATTCCACGGGTTCAAGGTCAATTAATTGCATTGAATCCAAATGACGGTTCGATTGAAGCCGTGGTGGGTGGATATAACTTTTACCAATCAAAATTTAACCGCGCATTACAAGGCTGGCGTCAACCGGGTTCGACCATCAAGCCGTTTATTTATGCCTTGGCCATTGAGCGTGGTATGACACCGTACTCCATGGTCAACGATAGCCCGATTACCATCGGACGCTGGTCGCCGAAAAACTCCGATGGCCGCTATCTAGGCATGATTCCACTACGTCGCGCGCTGTATTTATCACGCAACACCGTTTCGGTGCGCTTATTGCAAACAGTGGGCGTTGAACGGGCCCGCCAGTTGCTGATGGATTTTGGTTTGCAAGACAATCAGATTCCACGCAACTTCACTATTGCCTTGGGTACCCCGCAAGTTTTACCGATCCAAATGGCGACTGGCTATGCCACTTTTGCCAACGGCGGTTATCGTATTCAACCGCACTTTATCCGTCGTATTGAAGATGCTTACGGCAAAGTTATTTTTGAAGCAAAACCTGAGTATGCCTGTATTCCTTGTATCAATGAACAGCCTGCTGCTACAGATACAGCACCTCAAACCCCAGATGATGAAGTGATTGAGGTCAATAACCAGACCTTGCAGCAACCACCCGCTCCTGCTTTAACAGCAACTGAAGACACTGCCAACTATCGTCAAGCACAGCGGATTTTAAAATCCAGTTCAGCTTATGACATGGCCAATATTCTTCGGGATGTTATTTTGCATGGTACAGGGCGCGCGGCGCTTAAAATTGGTCGTGACGATTTAGGCGGTAAAACCGGTACCACCAACGATGCCAAAGACGCTTGGTTTGCAGGATTTAATGGCAAACTCGTTGCAGTGGCATGGGTCGGTTTCGACCAGCCTACAACGCTGGGCCGACGTGAATATGGCGGTATTGCAGCACTACCGATCTGGACCAACTTCATGGATCAGTCGCTAAAAAATACACCATCTGCGTGGGTACGTCTGGACAAAAATGCCAAAGCGCCAATTTCACGCGAAAAACCAACCATTGAAATTAATAATCGCAATGACGATAAAGCCTCACCACCGCTGGCACGTCCGCTATATGTGCCTGCGCCTGTGGCACCTGTTGCAACACCTGACAGTGATTTTGCCGATTTACCGGGTGAAGAGATTCAGGTTCCACCATCGAATACCGCGCCATCGACACCCAAGAAAAGCGATGCGCCCAAACGCGGCGATGCGCTAGAAGGCCTGATTAATCAGGTCACTTAATCGAAAAAAAACAGCCATCAAATTGATGGCTGTTTTTTTCGGACTTTAAATAGATAAAGCTGGAAACTTGCGGTGAGGTGCATGCCCTCTTGCGCTTCAAGTGCTTCTCGTTTTTCAGCTTTAGCTTTATACGCATATGGCGTCATGGCGATTAAATGCTTGAGTTGGATTTGATTTAAATCAAACGTACTTTCCACACTCACAGATTTAACCAGTTCGAAATCGTGCTGAAGCTGCTCGACAAACTTTTCAGGAGTATGCGGATTCACTTCATCAAACAAGGCCGCGCGCATACCAAGTAAATGCTGGGGTGCTGGCGTAGCCACTATCAAGTAACCTTCCGGTTGAAGGACACGTAAAATTTCCTTTTGGGGAATCGGACTAAATAGACTGGTGCAGACATCTATGGACTGATCCAGTACCGGTAGCACTGCGCCAGTTCCAACCACCCACGTCACCTGTCGATTCAGTTTTGCTGCACGTTGAACCGCCGTCTTGGCGATATCCAGCCCAATACAGTGCTTTACATGCTGTTGCATGGCATCGGTGTAATATCCTTCGCCGCAGCCAATATCGAGCAAGTACTTTGGATTTAAGCTGGCGAGTTCAGCTTCTAAGGCATCGCGTAAAGGCTGATAAAATCCCTCGCTTAAAAAAGCACGTCGGGCCTGAACCGACTCAGGGGTATCGCCCGGACTTTTACTGTGCTTGTGCTGCACCACATGCAAATTTACATAGCCTTGTTTGGCCACATCGTAGCTATGTCCTTGCGTACAGCGCCAAGTCATCTGATTAAGCGCCAGTTTGTCGCCGCACACCGGGCACATCAACACATTCATATTCGGTTTCCTCATAAAAAAAGCCGGCGGTGCCGGCTCTTTTTGTCTGATGGGTAGCTTAACGCAATTTTAAAGTCATTAGCCCCAAAACCACCAGCATAATTGTAATAATCCAGAAACGCGTCACGACCTGCGTCTCTTTCCAACCTTGTTTTTCATAATGGTGATGCAGCGGCGCCATCAAGAACACCCGCTTATTGCGCATTCGCAGCGATCCGATCTGTAAAAATACCGAAACGGCTTCCATCACAAAGACACCGCCCATAATGGCAAATACGATTTCCTGACGCACCATAACTGCAATCGTGCCCAGCATCGCACCCAGTGCAAGCGCGCCGACATCACCCATAAAGATTTGCGCAGGGTGTGCGTTGTACCATAAAAATGCAAGGCCTGCACCCACCATCGCCGAGCAAATCACTACCAGCTCAGAGGTATATTTCACATATGGAATGTGCAGGTAATTGGCAAAACGGATGTCACCAGCCAAATACGCAAATACCCCTAAACCTGCTGCCACCATTACAATCGGCATAATGGCCAAACCATCCAAACCGTCGGTCAGATTGACCGCATTGGAAGCACCATTGATCACCAGATAAGTAAATACGATGAATGCCAGACCCAAAGGAATGGCCGATAACGGAATGGTGAGATTTTTAAAGAATGGGATCAATAAATCCAGCATGTTGGCAGTGTGAATCGGATTGTCTTGATGTTGTGCAATTACATACAAACTGATTCCCGCACCAATAGAGGCCAGCGACGTCCAGAAAAACTTTTTACGTGCAGGCAGTCCGGCATTGTCTTTATAACGAATTTTGATCCAGTCATCGGCCCAGCCCACAGCGCCAAAAACCACCATCACGCCCAGCACAATCCAAACGTATGGATTGGATAAATCTGCCCAGAGTAAGGTGCTGATTCCAATCGAGAGCAAAATGAGCACACCACCCATCGTGGGTGTTCCCATTTTTTTGGCATGATTTTCAGGTGCAAAAGAACTAACGGCCTGACCGTATTTCAATGCTTGTAGTTTACGAATCATCATCGGACCAAGCATCAAGCCAATTGCCAGTGCCGTAAGGACACTGAGCAACGAACGTAATGTTAAATAACGAATCACTTGGAACGAGCTGTTATAGCCCGATAGATGTTCAAACAACCATAACAGCATTTAAAGTTTCTCCATCAAATCAGCCATCAACGTTTCCATATGGGTATAACGAGAACCTTTAAACAAGAAACTCATGGACTGGGGTTGATGTTGGTGTGTTAATTCAATTAAAAATGGCAGCGCGTCTGCCTGTGTTGCAAACGCAGTTAATTTTTCTGGATGCTTACTACGCTGGGCACCCTGTTGCATGGCAGCCGCATACTCACCTACCGCCACGACATAATCAATCGCTTCGAGCACAAGATCATGCCCTAAATCGAAATGTTCCTGCGTGCTGGCGTCACCGAGCTCACCAATATCACCCGTCACCATCACTTTTACACCGGTCTGCTGCGCCAGTACGCCTGCGGCAGCCCGCATGGATCCCGGATTAGCATTGTAGGTATCATCGATAAACAGATGCTGCTGGTGACGAATAAAGTTGAGTCGTCCTTTAGCGCCTTGCGCATGCTCAAGCCCTGTCACGATATCATTCAGCTCAATACCCATTGCCAACGCAAAGGCAGTTGCGGCCAATGCATTATCGACATTGTGTTCACCGGCAAAGGGCAAAATCACATGCGCTTGACCACGTGGAGTATGCAGATGAAATTCACTCGATTGTGCATGCAGCACCACATCCGTGGCATATACCTCGCCCCCGTCACCAAAACTTAAATATTTTTGGGTACGGACGGCTTGGCGAATCTGCTGGGTAAAGTCGTCATTGGCCGGCACAATTGAAGTGCCTGCAGCATCGATATGATGATAGATCTCGGATTTTGCCCGGCAGATACCATCACGCCCACCAAACTCACCCAAATGTGCCGTACCGATATTTAAAATACCCGCCACATGAGGTTGTACCAGTTTCGACGTATAGTCAATTTCGCCCTGATGATTGGCACCCAGCTCCATGACCGCATAACGGTGCTCGGGTTTTAGCTCAAGCAGCATCATCGGTACACCCAAATCGTTATTTAAGTTACCGCGCGTGACCAGCGTCGGCGCCAGTCGCGACAAGATGCTGCCCAACATTTCTTTCGTGGTGGTTTTACCACTACTTCCAGTTAGCGCCATGACCTGTAAGTCTGGATATTGCTGACGACGATAAGCACCTAAGTGTCCAAGCGCCAAGCGGGTGTCCAAAACCACCAATTGGCAAATGTCTAAATCTAGTGGATGCTCTACAATCGCGATCTGACAGCCGTTGGCAGCCACCTGTGCCACAAAGTCATGGGCATCAAAGCGCTCACCTTTGAGGGCAAGAAACACATCGCCCGCTTCGGCGTGGCGTGAATCTGTTAAAATTCTTTTAATTTGCGTACTTGGCGCACGCCCGTTGTGCCAATGGCCTTGGGTCGCGTGCTGTAATTGTGCTGCGGTCCACGGCTCAAGTGGCACCGTACTGGTTGTCGACGTATGCATAAAAAAACCTACTGCGCAGAAGAGGCCGAAGAAATCGATTGATGCTGAGCGTCTAGGGCATTTTGTACCTCGACGACATCATCAAACCAATGGCGTACACCCTGAATATCCTGATAATTTTCGTGGCCTTTTCCAGCGATCACCACAATATCGCCCGCTTGTGCATGATCGACCACATAACGGATTGCATCACGTCGATCATGTAGTTCATACACCTCATGACCAGAAAAATCGATGCCGGCTTTCATATCTGTAAAAATCTGCTCTGGATTTTCTGTCCGTGGATTATCCGATGTCAAAATGACTGGATTTGCGCCATTTAAGGCTGCTTGGGTCATCAGCGGGCGCTTACCCCGATCTCGATCGCCACCACAACCAAACACCGCCCATAAACGCTGTCCGACATGACGCTGCAAAGTTTTCAGCACTTGTTCAAGCGCATCTGGTGTATGGGCATAATCCACTACAAAAACGCGCTCTTGATCGCGGATCACTTGCATACGCCCTGGCGCGCCTTTGAGCTGTAGGGTGCTTGCACAAAGCACTGCCAGATCAAAACCGGCTTGCTCTGCTGCAATTAAGCTAGCAACCAAGTTTTCGACATTAAAATGCCCAAGCAATGGGCTGTGTACCGGATACTCGCCCTGCGGCGTAACCAAAGTAAAGCGCGCACCTTCCAAGCTAAAGCTTAAATCTTTAACGCTATAGTCTGCGGCCTGTTTAAGCGAATAGGTAAGCACTTTAGGCTGAGCGGGATTCGCGCGAGCCACTTGCAGCATGAGCGGTGCAAAGGCATCGTCTAGATGAATAATTGCAACTTTTAATGATTCAAAGGCAAACAAACGCGACTTGGCTTCTGCATACGCTTCCAGCGTGCCGTGATAATCCAGATGATCACGACTTAAATTACTAAATACCGCGATTTCAATGGCACAGCCTTGCAGTCGGCCTTGCTCTAGTCCATGCGAGCTGGCTTCTAGCGCAGCAAATTTGGCGCCTTGCTGTGCATAGTCATGTAAGGCAGACTGAAGCTGTAGTGCGTCGAGTGTGGTGTGCGTCGATGGATTTAAATGCGGTAAAATTCCGTTACCAGTGGTGCCCATCACGGCACAGGTCTGATGTTGTAGAGTCAATAGCTCTGCAATCAGGCGTGAAATGGTGGTTTTACCATTGGTCCCCGTGACGGCGACAATCCGTGCAGGCTCAACAGGTGCAGTATGCTGCAAATAAGCACGTTGCCAGATACCCATGCGGTGGCGGACATCTGGACACACCCATTCTTTTTCCAGCCCCAAAGGCTGTTCGCAAATCACACCTAAAGCACCATGTGCCAGTGCCGCTTCGGCAAAAGCACGGGTTTTTTCTGGCTGTGAATAACTGGTCAGTGCAATAAAAAGCTGATCTTTTTTAATAAAACGGCTGTCGAGACAAAATCCCTGAAACGGTTGATCTCGCCAGCAAACCGCCGCATCTACTGCAGCGATCATTTGAAATGAAACGCGCATTCTCCACCTCTTATTGGCGTTTTAAAATTGGATTACTTGGCGTATCCAATGGTTTATCGAGTGGAACATTCATTAAGCGAAGTGACTCTTGCATCATTCTGGTAAATACAGGCGCTGCCACCAAACCGCCGTAGTAACGTCCTTGCGGGTTTTCCACCACCACAATCATGGCCAAGCGCGGATCGCTCACTGGCGCTACACCCGCAAACAGGGCGCGGTATTCATTTTGTGCATAACCTTTACCATCGGCACGTAATTTATGCGCGGTTCCTGTTTTACCCCCAACACGATATCCCGGAATATTGGCCTGTGTTGCAGTTCCCCCAGGCATCGTCACCTGCTCAAGCATCATCAGCACCTGATCGGCAATTTTTGGATTGAGGACCTGCTCACCTTTAGGTTTTTCATCCAGTTTACGCAGGCTCAATGGCATTTTTACCCCATGATTGGCCAGCATGGCATAGCCTTGCGCCAACTGTAAAATGGTGGCATTGAGGCCATAACCATAAGCCATGGTTCCAATTTGCGACGGGGTTAGCTTGCTTGCAGGTAAAATCAGACCACCACTCTCGCCGGGAAAATGCACGGCTGAGCGCTGACCAAAACCGACACGGCGGAAAAAGGTCGGAATCGAATCTTTCGGTAGCGAAAGGGCAATTTTGGCAGAACCGACGTTGGACGACTTTACAATTACCCCTGTTAGAGTAAGCGCGCCATAGTTATGCGTATCACGAATGGTATGCCAGCCTAAACGCATCGAGCCCGGTGATGTATTGACAATGGTATTTGGCGTATATTGACCACTTTCGAGCGCTGCTGCCACCGTAAAAGGCTTCATGGTCGAGCCCGGCTCGAACATATCAATCGCGCCGCGGTTACGCATGGCATCCTTATTTGACAGACCATTTTTGTCATTCGGGTTATACGATGGCCAACTCGCCATCGCCAGAATTTCACCGGTTTTTACATCTACTGCAATGGCAGAGGCCGAACGCGCATTGTTGGCCACACCCGCAGCAGTTAACTCACGATACATGATGTATTGCAGACGTGAATCGATACTCAAAGTAATATTTTCGCCCGGCTCACCCTCTCGAATAACTTCGGAGATTTTTAAACGATTACCGCGCTTATCACGAATGACTTTTTGCTCACCATCAATTCCGGCCAGTTGCTTGTTCAGCTGCATTTCCAAGCCTTCAACCCCAATGCCTTCGCTATTGGTTAAACCAATGATCTGAGCATTGGCCTGCGGCTGTGGATAGAAACGCTTATAGTTTTTCTCGGTATAAACACCTTGAAAATTACGCTTCATGATCAGATCTGCTTGCTGCGGCGGAATCTCTTTTTGCAAAACCAGATAGCGCGAACGCGGTCGGGCATACATCTGCTTTTTGAGTTCAGCACGATCCATCCCGACTGCATCGGCCAGTTCATCCAGATTAAGGTTTTTGTCTGGTAACTGTCGCTTGAGCTTGCGATTGTTCGGATCTTTTTTCAGCTCGGCAGAAATTTCATCGTATTCTTTTTTGGTATCGAAATAGTCACGTGGATCAACCACGACCCGCATAATTGGCGTACTGATCGCCAGTGGCACGCCATGACGATCACTAATCACGCCGCGCATCGCTTTGAGCTTTTCTGTTCTTAAAATATTGGCATTGGCCTTATTTTGCAGAAAATCCTTATTGATCACCTGTACATAAAAGGCACGTGCAATCAAAATGGCAAAGCAGAGCAATACCACCGCCCACAGTAAGTAGAACCGCCACAGATCAAACGCCAGCGTGGGTTTCTCTGTAATAGATTGCTGTTTTTTTCTTGTTTGCTTGGTTCGCTTGTCGATCATACAGCAGGCCTTAGTGTTTTTGCTCAGAGGTCATAGGCAATGAAATGACTGCCGTTTGCGCAGCAGGTGGAGAGTACATGCGTAATTGGGTCACGGCACGTGAACCAATTTGCGCAGTTGCACCAAAGGTTTGTTGCTCAATCAGCAAGCGTCCCCACTCGGCATTCAAATCGTCTTTTTCACGCATGAAGCCACTCAGTTCTCGATAATCGTGCCGATACTCAAACACCTGAAATACCACCATCAGCGCACTAACAAAAACCAGAATCACCATTGTGGCATATACCATCATTTTTTTTATCGGCAATGATCCTGCTTTGTCTACGTTGTCTTTTTTATCCATGCTCTGCCTTTATACTAAACGTTCAGCAACCCGAAGCCATGCACTACGCGAACGCGGATTGGCTTTTACTTCTTCTTCACTGGCCCGTATCCGGGAAATTTTCTTTAAACGACGCGTATCGATTTGCTGTTGCGGCATGCCCCAGCCAGAATCTTCTGCAATGGTCGATTCCTTTTGAATAAACTGCTTAATCAATCGATCTTCAAGCGAATGGAAACTTATCACTGCCAGACGGGCCTCAGGTTTGAGTAAATCGACCGCCTGTGGCAAAAACTGCTCGATATCTTCAAGCTCTTTATTAATGGCAATTCGAATCGCCTGAAAGGTGCGAGTGGCTGGGTGTTTATGTTTTTCCCACTTCGGATGTGCAGCTTTTACCAACTCCGCCAGCTGTGCTGTAGTTTCAAGTAAACCCGCTTGCTTAATCGCTCTGGCAATACGGCGGCTGTATCGTTCTTCGCCATACTGATAAATAATATTGGCTAACGCTTCTTCTTCAATATGCAGCAACCATTCTGCGGCGGTCTGACCCTGAGAGTTGTCCATACGCATATCGAGTGGACCGTCTTGCATAAAACTAAAACCACGTTCGGCCTGATCGAGCTGCGGAGAAGACACACCAAGATCTGCCATAATGCCATCGACATGCTCAATGCCCCGCTGGTTCAACTCGGTTTGAATATCGGCAAAACTGGCATGAATAATGTGAAAGCGTGAATCTTCTTGCTCAAGCTGGTGTGCCACCGCCAACGCTTGCGGGTCTTTGTCAAATCCGTAAACTTGCGCATCTGGGCCCAATTTGGACAGCAATAAACGGGTATGACCGCCACGGCCAAAGGTGCCGTCAATATAAATTCCTGTGTCGCGATTGGCCAGTAAGGCATCTACAGTTTCATGAAGTAAGACAGAAATATGCGACATAGGTAAGGCGTCAGAAAAATGTTAAAAATTTAACTGCACATTATCACCTTGTTTGAGCAAAGCTCCAAATGTCTTTTTGTAGGGAAATATTACTTTTTATCGATAAATTCATTTAATTTTTCTTTTTTGTTTAGCTTTAAATCAATTACTTAGCACAGTCTTGCTAAAACTGAAAGCAAGCAGATGAATTTTTGGCCTTTTACCCTCACTTCAACTGCTCAAACATTCAGCACATATAACCTCCCTTCAGATCATGCGACATTACGGCTTTTCTGCATAAATCTGATCAAAGATGGCGCCATTCACAAAATGGGTCTTCTGCGCTTTGGCCCAGCCACCAAAGACGGAATCGATGGTAAATAATTTAATCTTGGGAAATTTCGCTGCATATTTTGCTGCAACCTGTGGATTACGCGGTCTAAAGTTGTATTTGGCTGCCAGTGTTTGCCCCGCAGGTGAATACAGATAGTTCAAATACGCTTTGGCCAGATTACGGTTTCCATCCTTATCGACCGTTTTATCGACAATCGCTACCGATGGCTCAGCCAAAATCGAAATTGAAGGATAAACAATTTCAAACTTATCTTTGCCAAGGCCCTGTGTCGCCAGCAGTGCTTCATTTTCCCAAGATAATAGAACATCACCAATGCCTCGTTCGGCAAAAGTAGTCAGTGAGCCACGCGCTCCCGAGTCGAGTACTTTGACATTTTGATACAAGGCCTTAACCAAGGCACGGGCTTTGCTGTCATTACCTCCCGGTTGTTTCAGCGCATACCCCCATGCCGAAAGGTAAATCCAGCGTGGTGCTCCTCCAGTTTTTGGATTTGGCGTAATAATTTCCACGCCCGGTTTGGTCAGATCATTCCAGTCTTTAATGGCTTTAGGGTTACCTTTACGAACCAAAAATACAATGGTTGACGTATACGGCGCTGCATTGTTTGGAAATTGCTGCTGCCAGTTTTTCTTGATCAGACCGGCATTGACAATTTCGTCGATATCATTGGCCAAGGCCAAGGTCACCACATCGGCCTGTAAACCATCTATGACCGCTCGTGCCTGCTTTCCAGAGCCACCATGTGACTGTTTAAAATTAATCTCCTGCCCTGTTCGCGATTTCCAGAAGTGTGAAAAGGCTTGGTTATATTCCTGATAAAACTCACGTGTAGGATCATAAGACACATTTAAAAAGTCTTTTGCTGCATGCGTTTGTACAGCACCCCACCCCAGCAATGCCACAAAAGACAGCTTTAAAATATTTTTCATTGTTGTTCACCTTTACTATTTTTTTGATAAGAAAAACCCCTTTAAAGCATAAACAAAGTTACAAACGAGTAGTTATACGAAAAAAATCAGTCTTCATCGCTATTTCTGCTATGCATAAATTTTCGGCTAAACTCATATTTATCATCAGATTAAGTGTAGCCTGACTTAACAAATAGGAATCATTCTTATAATCTTCATTGTTTGTCCATAGTTTTTCTAAATAATAGATTTGGAGCATCGGAGTCTCTCTAGCGCGCTAAAAGCTCACCAAGTTCTTTGTCTTTTTGTAAAAAATGTGACGTAGTTCAAATTTTATATTGATAAAACATGGTGAATTTGTACAATTAGTGCTACGTAAGATGGACGCTAAAAACAATTCATCGTTGTAATTTTGGGGAAATGAACATGCAGTTTGTTAAAATTTTGGGGCTCAGCTTGAGCTTAAGTATTCTAGCGCCTATGGGATTTGCTGCATCACTCGACAATAGTGCAGTCAAAACATCTGGAATCACCACTGCTCCGTCGCCTTTAATTGAAAAGGCGCTCAATCAGCAAAAACGTAATGTCTCGGCCTTAGGCAACGACAACGACCTGATCATGCTCAATAGTCTGCGCGTGACCGCATCTCAAAACTTTTTTGCGACACAGCATCAGCGCTTTTCACGTTTTGTCCAGTCGCTCTTTCAACCACATAGCTCGTAATTTTCTAAACGTAGCCCCCACTACGTGATTCATCAAAAGCCTGATCTCTGACTAAAATTAATGGTCTAGATATCAGGCTTTTTCCGTTATACTGTCTCTCAAATTTCATCTTGTTTTTTTAGGCCCTATGAAAGTTCGTACGCGTATTGCACCCTCTCCAACCGGTTTTCCCCATGTAGGTACAGCTTACATTGCTTTGTTTAATCTGTGCTTTGCCAAACAACATGGCGGTGAATTCATTTTACGTATTGAAGATACCGATCAGCTTCGTTCGACGCCAGAATCTGAGCAAATGATTTTGGATTCTTTGCGCTGGTTAGGATTGAACTGGTCTGAAGGGCCAGATGTGGGTGGCCCACATGCGCCGTATCGTCAATCTGAACGTATGGGGATTTATAAGCAATACGCACTGGATTTGGTTGAAAAAGGTCACGCGTTTTATTGCTTTGCAACCGCAGAAGAACTCGACCAAATGCGTGCCGAACAGCAGGCGCGTGGCGAAACCCCAAAATACGATGGTCGCGGACTCAAGCTTTCTGAAGAAGAAGTACAGCGCCGTCTGGCTGCGGGTGAACCCCATGTGATCCGCATGAAAGTACCTGAAGAGGGAATTTGTAAATTTAACGATTTACTACGTGGTGAAGTCGAAATCCCTTGGGCACAGGTCGATATGCAAGTCTTGCTCAAGACAGACGGTTTACCTACCTACCATTTGGCAAACGTGGTGGATGACCACCTCATGGAAATTACACACGTTTTGCGTGGTGAAGAGTGGTTACCGTCTGCGCCGAAGCATCAGTTGTTGTATCAATATTTTGGTTGGGAAATGCCAACGCTGTGCCATATGCCGTTGCTACGTAATCCAGACAAATCCAAACTTTCCAAGCGTAAAAACCCGACATCGATCAATTATTACCGCGATATTGGGGTATTGCCAGAAGCATTGCTGAACTACTTGGGCCGCATGGGCTGGTCTATGCCAGACGAGCGTGAAGTCTTCACGCTTCAAGACATGATTGAGCATTTTGATATTCAACGTGTATCTTTAGGCGGTCCAATTTTTGATGTCGACAAATTAAACTGGCTCAATGGGCAATGGATTAAATCGCTTACGCCGGGGCAATTGCTTGACCGCCTGCTCAACTGGAAAAATGATCGTGCGACGCTTGAAGATATTGCTGCTGCGATTCAGCCACGTATCAACTTGCTGTCTGAGGCAGTGAATTGGGCTGGTTTTTACTTTAATCATATGCCTACCATTACGGCAGAGATGTTTGAAAGCAAAAAACTAAGCAGTGAACAGGTTCGCCAAAGCTTGCAATTTGCAATCTGGCGCCTAGAAAGTCAGTTTACCTGGAACAACGAAACCGTGAGTCAGATTCTGATGGACCTTGCCAATCAAATGGACATCAAGCTGCGTGATTTCATGCCTGCGTTTTTTATTGCAATTGCCGGATCGACCAGCTCTACTCCAGTGATGCAATCGATGGTGACCTTAGGCCCGGATTTAACCTTCGCGCGTTTACGTCGTGCACTTGAAATTGTAGGTGCGCCGAGCAAAAAAGAGCTAAAAGTGTGGGAAAAACTCAATGAAAGCTTGAAATTGCCGAAAAATGAAGCAGTTGATCAATCTTAATTGATTTTATAGTTGACGGATGAGCGCAATCCCCCTAATATTGCGCTCACACAGACTGGGGTCATAGCTCAGTTGGTAGAGCGCTACAATGGCATTGTAGAGGTCAGCGGTTCGATCCCGCTTGGCTCCACCAAATCTCAGATTGTGTAGCCTCACAAGTCCCTATCGTCTAGAGGCCTAGGACATCGCCCTTTCACGGCGGTAACCGGGGTTCGAATCCCCGTAGGGACGCCAAATTCAAGAAAAGCCGCTGACTTACAGCGGCTTTTTTTATTTCTGATTTTGCTGACTCTTCGCTAAAATGAGAAAAAAGCCAGATGGAGATCCCATGCAATACCGTTGCCCCAAATGTCAAAGTGTAAAAATCATGCCGGTTAGTCAAGGCACCACCAGCGCACGCCCCGTGGTTCCTAAAAGTCTGGTGATTTTGCTGCCTTCTATTTTTATTCTGCTGTTACTGGTTCTGATCAGTTTAAGTATGTGGATTTTTGGAGATGGCGCTGGTACCAACCTGCAAATTGCAACCGTGGTGGTTTTTGTGGTGGCTGCGGGCTCTGGTTTGATGTTTTGGCGAGATTTACCAGATTTTAAATTGTCGATGCAATCTTTTATGCAATCGCAAAAACACTGGAAATGCCGTGAATGTCATCACGAGTGGCAAATCTAAGTCATCTGATGTGACATATTAAAAAAAGCCATCTGTTAGTGCAGATGGTTTTTTTCTGGGTGTGCATGAGTATGTGCATGTGCCACACATTCATCTTCTTCTATCTGTAAGGTAATTTCAGCAATGCCATGTTTGTGCGACAGCATTTCATAGGCCGCATGGTACAAGGCATTACGATCCGCAGTAGGTGCAAACAAATGAACCGTTAAATGAATGTTTTTAGAGGTAATGGCCCAAACCTTAAGCTGATGAATACTTTCAACTCCCTCTAAGTTTAATAAATCCTCTCGAAGCTGTTCCACATCAATTTCTTCAGGCACTCCTTCTAGCAAAATGTTGATGCTCTGACGTAGCAAAATCCATGTACGAGGCAAGACCCAAAAGCCAATCGCGACCGCAATAATGGTATCGACCCAATACCACTGAGTGAAGTAAATCACGATTGCCCCGATGATCACGCCAACCGATCCCAAAGCATCGCTGAGCACCTCAAGATAAGCGCCTTTCATATTCAGATTTTCAGTGGCACTCGACATCAAAATTTTCATCGAGATTAAATTGATGATCAAGCCGAGACTGGCCACAATCAACATGCCCATACTCTGGATTTCGGGAGGTTGGCTAAAGCGCTGATAGGCCTCGTACAAAATATAGATCGCCACCACAAACAACATTAAGGCGTTAAATAAGGCCGCCAAGATTTCAAAGCGCTGATAACCGAAGGTTCGTTTGTCGTCTGCCGGGCGTTTGGCAATTTTGATGGCCACCAGTGCAATTGCGAGGGCAGCAGCATCGGTAAACATGTGCGCCGCATCGGACAACAACGCTAAACTTTGTGTAATAAAGCCAGCGACCACTTCGACGACTAAAAAAATACAGGTCAATACCAATGCAAAGGTTAACTTTTTAGCATTGTCTTGTGTCACAACAGCATGACTATGATCATGCCCGTGATGTGTCCCCATACTGAACTCCTTATTTTTGAATCGATGTGTTGTAAATAGACGCCTCTATGTACGTTTTAAAATAGTTAATCGAGTCTTCATGACATCATGATGTAACATGAAGACCCGTTACAGTGGTTTAATGATCGGTAGCAATTGCGTGTTTTTGTTCGCGTCGCTCATTCATCCAGCGATATACCACGGGTAAGATCAGCAAGGTGAGTAGCGTCGAGGATAAAATCCCGCCAATGACCACAGTTGCCAAAGGCCGCTGTACTTCGGCTCCTGTACCTGTGGCCAGTGCCATAGGAATAAAACCAAACGATGCCACACATGCTGTCATCAACACTGGGCGCAAGCGGAGAATCGCCCCGCGCCATGTGGCGCTATGTACATCCAGAGTCGAGCGCAACTCCTTAATAAAGGTCAGCATCACCAGCCCATTGAGCACGGCCACTCCCGAGAGTGCAATAAATCCAACACCTGCCGACATCGACAAGGGAATATCACGAAGCCAAAGCGCCACAATACCGCCCGACAACGCAAATGGTACGCCACTAAAAACCAGCAAGCTTTCGCGCAGGTCGTGAAATACCGCCATGAGCAGAATAAAAATCATCAGCAAAGCCAGCGGAATCACGATTTGCATGCGTGCGGCGGCTGAAGCCAGATTTTCAAATTGCCCGCCATAACCTAGCCAGTAACCACTCGGCAATTTTTGCTGGGCCAAGCTTTGCTGCATCTCTGCCACAAAAGAGCCGAGATCTCGATCACGTACGTTGGCGGTCACAATGACACGGCGTTTGCCATTTTCACGGCTCACCTGTGAAAAGCCCAAAATCGTTTCCACTTTAGCCACATCTTGTAATTGAATCAGGCCACCATTGGGCAATTGTAACGGCAGCATCGCCAGTTGCTGCGGGGTACGCAATTGATCATCTAGTCGAATCACAAAGTCGAAGCGTCGATCTCCTTGTAAAATTTGCCCCACACTCGCACCCCCGATACTGGTTGCCACCAGATCCTGAATGGCTTTGATCGAGAGTCCATATTGCGCGGCCAAGGCATGATCAATCTTTACATTGAGCAACGGCAAGCCATCGGTTTGCTCGACTTTGACCTCACTGGCGCCTGAAATGGTTTTAAGCTGCTGAGCGATTTTTTCTGCTTCACGATTCAGAACTTCTAGATCATCGCCAAACACCTTGACTCCGATATCACTACGTACGCCCGAGATCAGTTCGTTAAAACGTAATTCGATGGGCTGGGAAAACTCGCTGTTATTGCCCGGTAGCTGTGCCACGGCATCCAACATACGAGCACGCAGTTCATCTATGGTTTCGGTTGAGTCTGGCCATTCTTTACGTGGTTTAAGCAAAATAACGGCATCTGAAATATTTGGCGGCATCACATCGGTGGCAACCTCTGCCGTGCCTGTTCGTGCAAAAATCGCTTTGATTTCTGGAAATTGCTTTAAAAGCTGTTGTTCAACCTGCGCCTGAATTTTTAGTGATTCCTCAATTCCTGTGCTGGGTGCGCGCATCAGTTGCAAGGCAAAATCCCCTTCACTGAGCTGTGGGGCAAATTCACTCCCCACTCGGGTCGATATCGCGGCTGTAATGAGTAAGATACCCACCACACCGGTAAGCACCACACGGCGCCATGCATACGCCCAATCTAGCAACGCTGCATAAGCTCTTTTCAGTGCCAGCATCCAACGGCTTTCGGTTTCCTTCACTTCTCCAGTCACCCAAAGGGCAACAGCCGCGGGTACAAAGGTAATCGATAAAATCATGGCGCCTAAAAGTGCCAAGACCACCGCAATCGCCATGGGATGAAACATTTTTGCCTCAACACCAGACAATGCAAAAATGGGCAAGTACACCACTATAATAATGAATTGACCAAAAAGCAGCGGCCGACGAGCCTGTTTTGCTGCCAAAAAGACTTCTTTAAAACGCTCCTGACGGGTGAGTAGACGGCCTTGAAGCTGCTGTGCTTCGGCCAGTCGACGGATACAGTTTTCCACAATGACCACTGCACCATCGACAATGATGCCAAAATCGAGTGCCCCCAGACTCATCAGGTTGGCACTGATGTGCTGCTGTGCCATACCCGTTAGCGTAAATAGCATCGACAGCGGGATCACACACGCGGTAATCAATGCCGCCCGAAAATTACCCAGAAAAATAAACAGCACCACAATCACCAAAATGGCGCCTTCAATCAGGTTTTTGGCCACGGTCTGAATGGCCCGATCCACCAAGGTACTGCGGTTATAGACGGTTTCCAGTACAACACCCGCGGGTAGAGAGGTCTGGATTTGTGCCACTTTGGCATCGAGTGCCTGCGCCACGGTTTTGCTGTTTTCGCCCATCATCATCATGGCGATGCCGAGCACGGTTTCTTCGCCATTGTAGGTGGCGCCACCCGTACGCAGATCATGTCCGATCGAGACCTTTGCAACATCCGAGACACGTATTGGCAAGCCACTTTTGGTCTCTAGCGTAACATTTTCGATGTCTTGAATACTGCTTAACATGCCCGGCACACGGACGGTGAGTTGCTGACCATTGTCCTCGATAAATCCTGCACCACGGTTCTCGTTATTGTCGGTCATGGCTTGTTGCAGTGTCGTAAGGGAAAGATTAAGCTGCTGCAACCGATTTAAATCTGGCGATACAATATAGGTTTTATTGTATCCACCAATGCTATTAATTTCGGCGACTCCCGGCACACGCTGCAATTGCGGACGTACAATCCAGTCTTGAATTTCCCTAAGATCCATTGCTGTGTAGGATGAGCCATCGGGCTTTTTGGCCTGAGGTTCAGCCTTGATCACCCACTGGTAAATTTCCCCCAACCCTGTCGAAATTGGCGACATTTGTGGATCGACACTCGCTGGAAGTGCACTTTTTGCTTCCTGTAAACGCTGATTAATCAGCTGACGTGCCCAATAAATATCGGTTCCATCTTTAAAAATAATCGTGACTTGCGACAAACCATAGCGGGAAATCGAACGGGTTTGCTCCATGCTGGGCAATCCGGCCATGGCATTTTCAATGGGATAGGTAATCCGCTGCTCCACTTCGGTTGCAGTAAAACCATTGGCTTGTGAATTGATTTGAACTTGTACATTGGTGATATCGGGAACAGCGTCAATCGCCAGATTTTTGTAGCTGTAAATGCCGATACCGATCCATGCGACCATAAACAGCAACACCCAGATGGCATTCTGGATGGCGAACTGGATCAAACGATCGAAAAGCCCTTGTGCAGGCGGCAAGCTATCTGTGTGCTTAGTGTCCATGCTCAGCCTCGCCTTTTTCCAGTTCAGATTTCAAAACGAAGCTCCCCTCACGCACATACTGCTGCTGTTGGGTCAGCCCAGAAACAATTTCAACCCATGCACCATCGCTCGAGTAGCGACCAGTTTGTACAGGCTTTGGCTCAAAGCGCAGCCCTTTTTTGTCTTGAGAGACCACAAACACCACCGACTGGCCTTCTCGTTGCTGAACCGCACGCTTGTCTACACGTAAAACAGGTGCAGCATGAGGTGTTTCGAGCAGCACATTAACCATCAAATTCGGACGCAGTTCTTTGGCCGCAGTCAGCACCTTGCCACGTACTTGCAGACGGCCAGTGTCTTGATCGGCCTGTGCGGTTAAGCTCTGAATTTGTGCCTCAAACTCATGTTGGGTTTGCAAGGAAACAAATTTTATTTTTTGACCCGGTTGCATGGCGACTGTGCTGCTATTGGGCAAAATAAACTCCAGCCATAATTGATCGAGCTGATCAATGACAAACAAAGGTTTACCTGTCGCGACTTGCTCGCCCACCACAATGTCTTTGCTGCTGATGGTGCCACTCAGCGGCGCACGCACAGCGTATCGGCCCTGACTTCCTGCGCTGGCCCCGTAGGCCGAAAGCCGCTGTGTCGCCGCCTGAACTTGAATTTGTGCCTGACGATAGGCATTGTATGCACGCTGATAGTCCTGACGTGCAGACACCCCTTGATTCATCAGTTGCTTCTCACGTTGATAGTCTTGCGCTGCAAGATTGAGTGCTTCACGTGCCAGACTTAAATTGGCCTGTTGATCAATCAACTCGGGAACAAACAGTGTCGCCAAGACTTGCCCTTTTTTAACCGACTGTCCAAGACTGACATTCACTTGCTCGACTTGCGCCATAAAAGATGCTCCCACATGCGCCTGTGCATCGGTATTGACCACCAGTTTCGCCGGATGCCGGGTCTGTTGCTGAATTTCGCCCAAACGCACACGATCGGTTACAATGCCAAATTGCTGAAGCTGCTGGGCTGTAAAGATCAGTTCTGGCTGCTCTTCTTGATGCGCCTCTGTGGCTTTTTCTTGATGTGCTTCATGACCGGATTCTTCAGTCTTAGCCTCTTGCGCCTCTGCATGTGCATGCTCAGCTCCACCCCCATTCATAGCACTCGATTTTTTGCCGGAAAATAGCAACATGCCTGCCACGACCAGACTGATGATCAATACCAGCACCACCCAAAACCACTGCGATTTTTTTGTTAACATTAGTTTGCTCCATTACCAGTATTGAGGCTTTGCGTGTCTTGCCAGAGGGTGTACTGGAGTTGTTCCAAGGCATCGGCCGACATAATCGTATCGGGTGAAATTCCGAGTGTGCGTGCTTCAAGTTGCAGCGTGCTTTGCCACGCCTGTTTCAAAAGTTGATTTTTTTTAAGCTGCTGCTCATGCAATTGCAAAGCAGCTTGCTGTACATCGGTTATGCTGAATTTTCCCGCCTGAAAACCAAGTAGCATTTTGTCGAGTACCTCGACTGAGAGCGGGATCTGCTGTTTTTGCATCAACTGATATTGCGTATTTAACCCTGTTAACTCGGTTTGAAGTCGCTTGAGCTGATTGAGGTTTTGCTGCGCATAAAAACGCTGCTGCTGATCTAACAGTTGCTGCTTGGCGGCATAGCCCTGCAAGGCATACTGCTGCCGGTCAATCAGATTCAGTGGAATTTCAACAGCGGCACGAATTTGATTATCACGTCCGCTCATGCCTGCCTGCTTGCTCTGTACCACTCCAAGCGTGACGGTCGGATTGGGCCGACGCTGTGCTTTTAAATAATCTATTTCTAAACGCTGCTGCTCGGCCTGCAACTGCATGGCTCGTGTATATAGGTTAGGTTTCGCATCGAAAGAAGTACTTGTAGCGGGCCAGATCGCTGCGGTGTCATCTGCCACCTGATAGTTCGTGATTGACTCTCCCCAAAGTGCCGCCATTTTCTGTTTGGCCAGATTTAAGCCAAGTTCACTTTCTTGAAAGGCACGCTGATTTTCAACATGATTCATCAGACTCCGATCAAAATCGACCTGTGCGATACTGCCCGCTTTATAGCGTAAACGCGCAGCATCCAGAATTTTTTGGCTACTGCTGAGTTGCTTGAGCAAAATGGCATGCTGCTGATCAGCCACCACCACCTCGGCATAGGCAGCTTTAACAATCAGTTTCAGCTGCGCATCGAATAACATTTGTCGATGATTGACCTGTTGCACCTGTATCTGTGCCAATCGGGTTGCGGCGCGGCGTTCACCAAATAGATCCAGTTTTTGGCTCATCCCAAACTCAAGCTCTTGATCATCGCCAGATTGAAAACCGGTCTGTTGCACAGTCACATTTGGATTAGACCAGAGCTGGCTTTGCCGAACGGCAGCATGGGCTATTTTTTGCTGGGCCTCCCAGACCGGAACATGCGTCTGATAGCGTTGAACTTTTGCTAAAATCTCGACGTAATGAAGAGCAGACGAGGCTGCTTGAACAGCTTTAGAATGAGCTGGCGATGTGTATTGTGCTGCATATAATGGGGGTGAAACCCATAATGCGCCAAGCAATATCCCGCCAAGCATCAATGAAACACCATGCGTATCCACGCGCAATACGCGCGGTGAAGAAAGAAAAATAGACATAAAATAACCCTATGAAATAGTTAATATTTCTGGTGGGTTGTTTTGGCTACCCCACCAATAGCGGGGTTAAAATAGGCGGCGGGTTCGGGTGAAATAAATGCGGCGACTGATACGCGTTTGCCCAGCTATAATGCTGCTGAATCAGCTGACCCAAACGTAATGGCTCTGTGGCAGATTGCTGCTCAGCAATAGACAATACGTGTAAGCAGGTGGGTAAATGATCGTGATGATCCTGAAACACCGCAGGATTAGAAGATGCAGATACACTTGGGGAATGTGCAGCGTGTGACTCAGTCACTGGCGCATGATGACCAAAATGATACGCCACCGTTGCAGTGGTCGATTCGTGTGCACAAAACGCGGCCGCCACATTCCAAAAAGTTTGGAACATGAACAAACTCATCAAGACGGTTATCCAAACAGTCGAGCGCTTCATACAAAGCCATCATTTAAAATCGTGCCAAGTATAGCAACGCTGTGGCATGTAATAAAATTACTTTTACCCACACATGCTGATATAAAAAAACCAGCCCGTAGGCTGGTTTTTCATGCAGGAATTAACCTGTAATTTTTTTGTATTTGCTGCGCTTTTGCACTGCATCGTCACCTAAGCGAGACTGACGGTACGCTTCGTATTCTGCATAGTTACCTGTGTAGAATTCTGGTTGTTCATTCTCAAATGACAAGATGTGCGTTGCAATACGGTCGAGGAACCAACGGTCATGCGAGACCACCATTACAGTACCCGGGAACACCAGAATGGCATCTTCAAGCGCACGTAAGGTTTCAATATCCAAGTCGTTTGATGGTTCATCCAGCAAAATAACGTTGGCACCCATTTGCAAGATTTTCGCCAGTTGTAAACGGTTACGCTCACCACCAGATAATTCACCTACACGTTTTTGCTGATCTTGGCCTTTAAAGTTAAAGCGACCAATATAAGCACGCGATGCGATTTCGTAATCACCAATTTTTAAGATATCCAAACCGCCAGAAACTTCTTCCCATACGGTTTTGTTGTTATCTAAGGTGTCACGAATCTGACCTACATACGCCACTTTCACTGATTCGCCCAGTGTGACCGTACCGGTATCAGGCTGCTGCTCGCCAGTCATCATACGGAATAAGGTGGTTTTACCTGCACCGTTTGGACCCACGATACCAACAATTGCCGTTGGCGGAACGGTAAAGGTCAGGTTTTCATAAAGCAAACGGCCATCAAATGATTTGCTGATGCCTTCAACCTCAACCACTTTGTTACCCAAACGCGGGCCAGGTGGAATATAGATTTCAGAGGTTTCATTTCGTTGTTGGAATTCTTTCGAGTTCAGCTCTTCAAAACGCTCCATACGCGCTTTGTTTTTCTTTTGCTGACCTTTAGCATTCGAACGAACCCATTCAAGCTCTTTCTTCAAGGCTTTGGCAAATGATTCTTCTTGCTTTTGTTCCTGCTCTAAACGCGCATTCTTTTGTTCTAACCAAGAGGTATAGTTACCTTGGTACGGAATACCATGCCCGCGGTCAAGCTCCAAAATCCACTCGGCGACGTTATCTAGGAAATAACGGTCGTGCGTAATCGCCACGATGGTGCCCGGGAAATCTTTCAAGAAACGCTCTAACCAAGACACCGATTCGGCATCCAAATGGTTCGTTGGTTCGTCAAGAAGCAACATGTCTGGCTTCGACAACAGTAAACGGCACAGTGCAACACGGCGGCGCTCACCACCAGAAAGCAAAGAGACATCGGCATCCCATGCTGGAAGATTCAAGGCATTTGCCGCAATTTCCAACTGGTTGTCGAGGTTATGTGCATCCCACGTTTGAATAATTGCTTCAAGCTTTTCTTGCTCTTTGGCTAATTTGTCAAAGTCGGCATCTGGATCTGCATATTCAGCAAAAACCTGATCAAGGCGCTCAAGCGCATCGAGGGCTTCACGCACGCCATCTTCAACGTTGCCACGCACGTCTTTATTTGGATCTAGCGGTGGTTCCTGCTCGAGGTAACCAATTTTGATGCCCGGCTGTGCACGTGCTTCACCTGAGAAATCTTTGTCTACGCCCGCCATAATACGAAGCAAGGTCGATTTACCTGCCCCGTTTAAGCCGAGCACACCGATTTTGGCACCCGGAAAAAATGATAAAGAGATATCCTTGAGGATTTCGCGCTTTGGCGGAACCATCTTGGACACTCGGTTCATCGTGTAAATATATTGGGCCACTTAGGACTCCTCAATTGAAAAACCAACAGATCGCAATGAGCGAAAAATAGCAGCTATTATATGCTGAACGCGGCAAAAAAATAAGGCGTGATTGAGTTTAATCGGTTTTTATGACTGATAAATGTCGTCAAAATTGTTTCCTGATATAAAAAATGCATGACGCTAGATCATGCATTTTTTGCTGATATCCCGACTCAAAGATACATACTTTTAAATAAATTTATTTAATAAAATTATTCACCAACAAATTTTTAACGTCATCTACTCGGCCCGACATCAAGGCCTTGATTGCATAAAGTGAAGTAGACGACACCTGATTCAGATTCGGATCTGGCGGCATTACCAGTTCCATCGGATTAGTATGCACATCGAGTAATGCTGGGCCATCATGCTTTAAAAATTGTTCGACTGCTTGCTCCAAGCCAGCACCGTGCGTTACAGTCTGCCCATGCAGCCCAATCACACTGGCCAGCTTGCCAAAATCAGGATTAACCAAGTCCGTATAGTGGTCAAGCATTCCTTCCACTTTTTGTTCAAGCTCCACAAAATTCAGTGAACTGTTGTTAAACACCACAATCTTGATCGGTAGTTTTTCCTGAATAGTGGTGAGTAAATCACCGAGCAACATGGCCAAGCCCCCATCTCCACAAAGTGCAATAATCTGACGCTCCGGAAAGGCTTTTTGTGCGCCAAGTGCCTGTGGCATAGCATTGGCCATCGTGCCGTGCAATAAACTGGTAAAGGTTCGGCGTTTACCGTTTACATCAATATGTCTGAGTACCCAGACCATCGGTGAGCCACCATCGCCAAAGAAAATTGCATCCTGATCGGCGTAACGGTTCAGCAAAGACACCAAATACTGCGGATGAATCAGTCCGTCTTTTCCAACGCGTTCCTCTTTATGGCGTGTTTCATCACTCTGATGTTTCAGTTCAAGACAATGATCCAAAAATGCGCGTTCTTGACGTGTTTCAAGTAGTGGCAATAAGGCATTGAGCGTCGAGGAAATTTTACCTACCGCACCGAGTGTAATGGGATGGCGTCGCCCTAAATGTGTCGGATCAATATCGATCTGCAAGATTTTGGCATGACTTGGATAATACTGTGCCCATGCAAAATCGGCCCCCAGCAAAATCAGTAAATCGCAATCCATGAGGGTGTGATAGCCCGCTTTATTGCCAAAAATACCCGTCATGCCCATGTTGTACGGATTGTCATATTCAACAAAATCCTTGGCACGTGAAGTATGGGCAACAGGTGCTTTTAACTTCTCTGCAAAAGCCACGAGCTGATCATGTGCATCTTCACATCCTGCACCAGCATAAATACCAATTTTTTGATGCTGTGAAATCAGCTCAACGATCTGCTTAAGCTCGGATTGACTTGGCAATATGTCTGGATGTGTTTGGCGTGGCACGAAAGGCAAGCCTGCTTCAGCCGATGCTTCACTGATGTTGGCTGGCACAATGACCACGGCGACACCACGCTTGGTCAGGGCAGCCTGACATGCCATACTCATGATATGTCTGGCCTGAGAAGGCTGCGTGATTTCTTCACAAAAAACCGAATTTTTCGCATAAACCGATTTAAAATCGACATATTGCGGGAAGTCGATAAATCCTGCCATTTCGGTTGAAATCTGACTGGCAATCAAAATAACAGGCGCACGGTTTCGGTGTGATTCATACAAGCCATTAATAAAGTGCAGACTGCCCGGCCCGCAAGAACCAGCACATGCCGTTAAGTGACCACTGAGTAATGCATCTGTACCTGCTGCAAAGCCACCTACTTCTTCATGGCGCACATGAATCCATTCAATTTTACTCTTCGACATAGAGTCAGTGACATGGTTTAAGGTATCTCCCACGATACCGTAGCAACGTTGAACACCTGCTTGCTCCAGCACCTCAATGATAATATCAGATACTTTTTGAGTACTCATTATTTCACTTCTCCAGCTTTTTTATCATGAATTGAATAACTTGTATTTTTATAGTGTTCTTGCCACGCTCAGACTGCCAGTAAGTTTTTGTGGCGTTCTCTCAACATCGTGTAAAGTCATAAAGATGCTGAGCAAAAATCCAGCTTAAAATTATTATGCTTAAACCTGCTGAACTTTCCATAAAAACGTCTAAATCATGCATAAAGAATATGCTAAAAAAATGGATCATTCTTTGATCACTTCAATAAAAACAATGACACATCGCTACCAAGACGAAACACTGGCTATTCATGCAGGTTACCAGCCCGACCCCACCACCAAAGCCGTGGCCGTTCCGATTTATCAAACCACGTCTTATGCCTTCGACAATACCCAGCACGGTGCAGACCTCTTCGATTTAAAAGTACAAGGCAATATTTACACGCGAATTATGAACCCTACTACAGCCGTGCTGGAGCAACGCCTTACCGCACTCGAAGGGGGAATTGGTGCCTTGGCACTGGCATCAGGTATGGCCGCCATTAGCTATGCCATTCAAACCATCACCGAAGCCGGCGACAATATTGCGTCTGTGTCTACACTGTATGGTGGCACCTATAATTTATTTGCGCATACCCTTCCCAAGCAGGGTATTGAGGTACGCTTTTTTGATTACCAACAACCAGAGCAGTTGCGCAGTTTAATTGACGAGAAAACCAAACTGGTTTTTGTAGAATCGATAGGCAATCCTTTGGGTAATATTATCGACTTAGAAACAATTGCCCAGATTGCCCACGAATATGGCGTGCCCGTGGTGGTCGACAATACCGTGGCCACTCCCGTGCTGCAAAAATCGTTTGAATTTGGTGCCGATATTATCGTGCATTCATTGACCAAATATATTGGCGGTCACGGCAATAGCATTGGTGGCGTGATTATCGACAGCGGCAAATTTCCTTGGGCGAAATATCCTGAGCGCTTTAAAGTGTTAAATTCGCCAGATCCGAGCTATCACGGCGTCAATTATGTTGAGGCTTTGGGAGAAGCCGCATATATTGCCCGTGCGCGCGTGGTGCCACTTCGTAATACAGGCGCAGCGATTAGCCCTTTGAGTGTTTTTCTGATTTTACAGGGCCTTGAAACACTCTCTTTACGCATGCAAAAACATACCGAAAATGCGCTTCAAGTTGCGAAATATTTAACACAGCATCCGAAAGTCAAATGGGTGAATTACGCGGGTTTAGAGCAACATCCGCAGCATGCACTGGCTCAGAAATATGTGAAGGGTACGCCCTCTGGCATATTATCCTTTGGTGTTGAGCATGGTCGTGAAGGCGGAACGCGTTTTATCGATGCACTGCAACTCTTTACCCGCCTCGTCAATATCGGAGATGCAAAAAGTCTGGCGTGTCATCCTGCTACCACCACACACCGTCAGTTAAATTCAGATGAGCTCAAGGCTGCAGGTGTTTCAGAAGATATGGTTCGACTCTCGATTGGAATTGAGCATATTGACGATTTACTTGCCGATCTGGAACAGGCATTGGCTCAGGTGTAAATGATCTTTTATAAAAAGCGCCTCTCGATAGGGGCTTTTTTTGTTGTACTGCTTCAATATTTTGTGCTAAAAGTAAACTTATCCGCTAAATTCAATTAGAGCAATTACTCTAAAAACTTTTGTAATTTCATGGACTTATGACTAGATTTTTTCTTTAAATCAATTTAGATTAATTTCATCGACGAGTCTCATTTCACCCTATTGAAGAACCTAATCGACTAAAATAACTATAGCCATTGCTTTGTGACATAAATCAGGGAAAAACGCGTGAATAAAAAACTTGAAGCTCTTTTTCAACAGAACGTAAAAGGTAAAGTTGCCTTAATTACAGGTGCCTCTAGCGGTATTGGTCTGACGATTGCCAAACGGATTGCTGCTGCGGGAGCGCATGTTTTACTGGTGGCCAGAACTCAAGAAACGCTTGAAGAAGTAAAAGCTGAAATTGAGCAAAAAGGTGGGCATGCCTCTATTTTTCCGTGTGACCTGACCGACATGAATGCCATTGATGAACTTTCTAAACAGGTTATGGCACATGTCGATCACGTCGATTACCTGATTAACAATGCGGGGCGTTCAATCCGCCGTGCCGTTCATGAATCGTATGACCGTTTTCACGATTTTGAACGAACCATGCAGCTCAACTACTTTGGTGCAGTGCGCTTGGTCTTGAATCTCTTGCCTCATATGATCAAACGTAAAAATGGTCAGATCATTAATATCAGTTCGATTGGTGTTTTGGCCAATGCCACACGTTTTTCTGCCTATGTGGCGTCTAAAGCTGCCCTAGATGCATTTAGTCGTTGCCTGTCTGCCGAAGTCCTCAAGCATAAAATTTCAATCACCTCTATTTACATGCCTTTGGTTCGTACGCCAATGATCGCGCCGACCAAAATTTATAAGTACGTTCCGACACTTTCACCAGACGAAGCGGCCGATCTAATTGTCTACGCGATTGTGAAACGACCAAAACGTATTGCGACCCATCTTGGACGTTTGGCCTCAATTACCTATGCCATTGCACCGGATATCAATAATATTCTGATGTCGATTGGCTTTAATCTGTTCCCAAGCTCGACAGCCGCCATTGGTGAACAGGAAAAATTGAATTTGCTCCAGCGTGCCTACGCCCGTTTATTCCCGGGTGAACACTGGTAAGTTTGTATAAAAAAAGCCTCTCTATATGAGAGGCTTTTTTATACTTGAAATATCAAGTCGGGATTAGAGAAAGTTGACTTTGCCTGTTTTCACATCATAAATGGCGCCTACAATATCAATCTGTTGATGCTCAAGCATCTCTCGAAGTACGGCACTGTGCTTGATAATGTACTGAATATTATAATGCACGTTCATGGCAGTCACCTGATCAATAAACGCGGGCGTGAGACTACGAGGCTGCATGATGTCATAGACATTATCCACCGAGTGCATCAGTGGCCCAAGTACATATTGAATATGCGGCATTTCCTTAATATCTGCCACACTTTGTTTCTGCAAGCTCAGCTGGCAGGCACTGGTCACGGCCCCACAGTCGGTATGACCCAACACCACAATCACTTTTGCGCCTTTGGCCTGACAGGCAAATTCAAGTGAGCCGAGCACCTTCTGACCGGCCACATTGCCTGCAATGCGTAAACTGAACAAATCACCGATGCCGACATCAAACAGCATTTCTGTCGGTGCACGCGAATCCATACACCCCAGCACTGCTGCAATCGGATGCTGGCCTTCATCTGCCGTAACGCGAATCTGGCGATAGATATCACGCTGCAAACGTTCATTTCTCACAAAGCGCTGATTGCCCTCTTTGAGTAATTTCAGCACATCCGATGGCTTAAGTTTGTACTGCAAATCACGTGTGCTGATATCGATATCCAGTACAGCATCATCGAGTTCTTGATAATGTTGTTTAAAACCGATCAGCTTTAAATCAATCTGGCGTTTTATTGCTGTTTCGTTTTGGTATTCCTGAATCACTTGATAAATATCAGGATCGATACTGTCTGACTGTGTGGCATCAATCACCAGTTTTTCATGCTTATGTACCCGTTCAAGCGCAGAAATAAGCGATGCCCGATTTAAAAAAGTCACCTGAGAAGGCAGTTCGATTCGGGTAATCACACCGTGCAAATGCTTTTCACGATATACACGCACGCCTTTATGCAGATTCCCATACAAGATAAACACAATACTGCTGGCCAAACCAATTAAAATCCCGACAAGCAAATCGGTCAGTAAAATCGCCACCAAGGTAATCATAAATGGAATAAACTGCGTCCAGCCTTGCTGATAAAGCCTTTTAAACAGACTTGGATGGGTGAGTTTAAAGCCCGTTAAAATCAAGATTGCGGCCAGCGCAGACAATGGAATCATGTTCATGAGGGGCACAAAAAATAGCACCGCGAGTAACAATAATATTCCATGAATAATGGTGGAGCATTTACTGCGTGCGCCAGTATTGGCGTTAACTGAGCTACGCACAATCACCGAGGTAATTGGCATTCCACCAATCAAACCCGAAATAATATTGCCTGTGCCCTGCGCCCAAAGCTCACGGTTCGGTGGTGAGGCACGCTTGTGAGGATCAAGTTTGTCGGCGGCTTCCAAATTTAACAAGGTTTCAAGCGAGGCCACCACTGCCAACGTAATCGCACCAGTATAAATCAGTGGGTTGGCGAGCGCGCTCCAGTCGGGAAAAATAAAAGCACTTTCTGTCGCATTGAGCAGATTAGGCAACTGAATCAGATTTTCAGTCTGAATGGCCCATGGTGACTGTAAGTAGGTCAAGACGTAGTTCAGCACTGCTGCAACCAAGACTGCAATCAAAGCCGAAGGTAAGACCAGTTTTTTTAAAGGGGTTTTATCCCAGACTAAAATGACCACAACACTAAGCAACCCAATGGCCATGGCACCGGCATCTAGCTGAATATTGGGATTAATACCCTGATCGCTCCAGAGTTCGCGCCAAGAGAAATTTCCAAGCCCAAGCAGATACGGAATCTGCGTTGCAATCAAAATCACACCGATCGCGGCCAAAAGCCCTAAAATCACATTGTTGGGAATGTAATTTGCAAAGAAACCCAGCTTAAACAGACCGAACAAAATCTGTAAGCCACCCGCAAAGATAATACACAATAAAAAGGCGGCATAATTGCCGCCTAACTGTTCTAACTGTACCAAAATCACTGCCGTCAGGCCCGCGGCAGGTCCGGCCACACTAATGTGCGAACCGCTTAAGAAACCCACCACAATGCCACCAACAATGCCTGCCAGAATTCCGGATAAAATCGGGGCACCAGAGGCCAGTGCAATGCCCAGACACAAGGGCAATGCCACCAGAAAGACCACCAGTCCCGAAAGCGCATCTTTAATATGTAACCTGTTTTTGACTTCAAATAGCGTCATAAAAATAACCATTTTTTAAAATAATTTAAGCGCAACTTCGAGTTTCTCTAGATGAAACATCGACTCATTTTCCTCATGAGCGCCTTGATATTGTCTGACAATCTTAGTGACTTAAAGTTGAGTTCTGCTGTTGGGTTGTTATTGTTAAGGCATATTTCGCTACTTTTTTGTTGATCTTCAGATTCACCTCATGTTGCGCTCTGGTTTTATTATTGAAATGACAATACCTAAAGCAAAAACAATAGGCGTAAAAAAACCTCCCCATCAGGAGGTTTTTTTATTTCAGTTTTACTTACAAACTTTTTACTTAGAACCTTTGATGCCGGCTTGGAGCAACAAAGCACCTAGGCCGCCAATTTTTTGTTCTTGAGGCTTTTCTTGCTTAGCACGCTGTGGCTTTTTGCTCGAATCGCCTTGACGTGCAGCCTGCTGTGGACGCTTATGCTGTGGCTTACGCTCAGGACGTGGCTCATGATTTTCGCGACGTGGCGCACGCGCAGCTTTCGCCGGTGCTTCTGAACCTTCAGGACGCATACTTAAATTGACACGCTTACGCTCAACATCGACCTGAATCACTCGAACTTGTACGATCTGACCCGGCTTCACCACTTTGTGCGGATCCGAGACAAACTCATTCGCCAGTTCAGAAATATGCACCAGACCATCCTGATGGACGCCGACATCCACAAATGCACCGAAGTTGGTGACATTGGTCACTACGCCTTCAAGCTGCATGCCTTCAGTGAGCTGTGCCACTTCGGTTACGTCATCACGGAATTTGGCTGTGCGGAATTCTGGACGTGGATCGCGGCCCGGTTTTTCAAGCTCTGTTAATACATCTTGAACGGTTGGTAAACCAAAGGTGTCATCGACAAACTCATCTGCTTTGATCTGGCGAATAATTTCCGAATTACCGATCAGGTCTTTTACAGTCGTGGCTTTGGCTTGTACCATTTTTTCCACCAAACCGTAGCTTTCCGGATGGACAGCAGACGCATCAAGTGGTTCAGAACCATTCAAGACACGCAAGAAACCTGCTGCCTGTTCAAAGGTGCGCTCACCCAAACGTGGTACATTTTTCAACGACTGGCGGTTGTCAAAACGGCCATGCTCTTTACGATATTCCACAATTTGCTGAGCAATCGCTTTGTTTAAGCCGGCGATATAACCCAAAATGGCAGACGATGCGGTATTCACATCGACACCCACGGCGTTTACGCAGTCTTCAACCACCGCATCGAGCGTTTTTGCCAGACCCGTCTGGTTGACATCATGCTGATACTGACCCACACCAATCGATTTCGGATCGATTTTTACCAGCTCCGCCAATGGATCTTGTAAACGACGGGCAATAGATACGGCACCACGAATCGATACATCCAGTTCAGGCAATTCTGCTGCTGCCAGCTCGCTTGCCGAGTAAACTGATGCCCCTGCTTCACTGACTGTTACACGTGTCAGTTTAAGATCGGTATTGGCAGCCATCATTTCAGCAACGACCGCTTCAGTTTCACGGCTTGCTGTACCGTTGCCAATTGCAATCAGATCCACATTGTATTCACGGCACAAGCGTGCAAGCTCGGCAATCGAGCCTTCTTTGTCTTCTTTAGGTGCAAATGGGTAAATGGTACTGTGCGCCAATACATCGCCCGCTTCGCTGACTACAGCCAGCTTTACACCGGTACGAATACCAGGATCGACACCTAAAGTGGTGCGACTGCCCGCTGGTGCAGACAATAATAAGTGACGCAAGTTTTCTGCAAACACCTGCATGGCTTCAGCTTCGGCTGCAAGGCGTTTTTCGGTCAGCAAAGAATGCTCGATTTGCGGACGAATTTTACCTAACCAGAACAGTTTTGCCGTTTGCTTTAAAAAATCCTGACGGGCTTGTGGCTGTACTTGATCCAGATTATATTCGGTTTCAATGCGTGCCAAAGGTGCATCGTCTTGTCCGTCTACTTTAAGGCCCAACACATTTTCTTGACGACCGCGTAGCATGGCAAGTAAACGGTGTGAAGGGAGTTTGTGTAAGTTTTCAGAAAACTCAAAGTAATCACGGAACTTTTTACCAACTTCTTTTTTCTCATCAGAAGCCACCGTACTTTTGAGGCTGGCCGTCTTGGCGAACAGACTTTTAAGCTCTGTGGTCAAGGCAATGTTTTGCGCCCAGTCATCAATAATAATATGTTGCACGGCATCGAGCTGGCTCTCGGCATCTGGATAATCGGCATGCTCAAATCCAGCCAGCGCCTCTGTCGGTTCAATTTGCTCGGCAACAATGCGTTCTGCTACTGGCCCAAGACCGGCTTCACGTGCCTTGAATGATTTACTGGTGCGCTTTGGACGATATGGCGCGTAAATTTCTTCAAGTGCATTTTTGGTTTCGGCAGCGTTAACACGTGCCAATAAATCATCGGAAAGTTTGTTCTGTTCTTTTAGCGACTCAATGACTTTTTCACGACGTTCATATAAATCACGCAGATAAGACAAGCGTGTGTCGAGTTGGCGTAGTTGCGTATCGTCTAAGCCTTGCGTGACCTCTTTACGGTAACGGGCAATAAAAGGAACACTGGCACCTTCATCAATTAAACGGATGGCAGCTTCTACTTGGTTTGGACGTACGGCAAGCTCGCTTGCCAACTGCTGAACTAAGTCAGTCATCGTGTTCGATTCCACAAGGATTAAGTTTAAAAGCACTGATTATAAAGACCGAGACTATAAAATCCACACTTGTTTTACTTATTCAAAACGTTTTTTTGAATCATGCGCTGGGTTTTGACAAAAATTCGAATCAATTACAGTACATTTATTCTATTTAATAGGTCTGATCGATCACTCAAACAGATGTGATATTTTGCACATTTAATACGTCATTTATGGGCTGCTGTTTTATTTTCAGGAACCTGGCACTGAACGTACAAATTTCATCAACTTGTCACTTGTAAAAACAGTCACTTATAGGCATAAATACAAAGAATGGTGAACAGGGATTAATCTGGAATATTCATGAAAGATATACAGTGCATCAAATGCTTTTAAGATGTTGTTTTTTGGTTTCAAATTTCGCCGAAAATTGTAATTTTGAGCAATTTGATACATAGTCTAAACAAGAATATCGGCATTATACTGCATTGATCCAATAATCTATAAATTATGACTTAAATAAAGGGAGTACATCATGAGTTTAGTTGTACCTGCTGAACATACTGAAACTGTACATAACGACACCGATCGCGTCGAACGGATTCTTGTCGTCGATGACGATGTACGTTTGCGCACCCTTTTGCAACGCTTCTTGGAAGACAAAGGTTTTGTTGTTAAAACGGCCCACGATGCAACTCAAATGGATCGTTTGCTTCAGCGCGAATTATTTTCTTTAATTGTTTTAGATTTTATGCTTCCAATGGAAGACGGTTTGAGTATCTGTCGTCGTTTACGTCAGTCTAATATAGACACCCCAATCATCATGCTGACTGCACGCGGCAGCGACTCTGACCGAATTGCAGGGTTAGAAGCCGGTGCCGATGACTATTTGCCAAAACCGTTTAATCCAAACGAGCTACTGGCACGTATCCGTGCGGTACTGCGTCGTCAGGTTCGTGAAGTGCCGGGCGCCCCAAGTCAGCAAGTTGAAGTGGTGAGCTTTGGCCCATGGTCACTCGATCTTTCTACACGCACCCTGACTCGTGAAGGCCAAGTGGTGACACTTACCACAGGCGAATTTGCAGTCTTGAAAGCCTTGGTGCAACACCCACGTGAACCTTTGACTCGTGACAAACTGATGAATTTGGCGCGTGGTCGTGAATGGGGTGCAATGGAACGTTCAATCGATGTACAGGTTTCGCGTTTGCGCCGCCTCATCGAAGACAACCCAGCACGCGCACGTTATATCCAAACCGTGTGGGGCGTGGGCTATGTATTTGTTCCAGATGGTGCAGAATAAGGCATAATTTAGACTTAGGATGATTGAGTGAAGCTCGACCCCATCGACCCGCAAGCGTATACCGATTACGTTGCGTATTCCGAACGTAAACGAACCCGATGGGAACGCTTTCTCGATAAAATAAAACCGCGTTCAGCTGCAATGCGCACCACGGTGCTGGTGCTGTTCGTGGTGGTGTTTAGTCTGATGATGTCGCTGTGGTTTTTTTGGCGCACCTTATATTTGCCTGAAATCCAGCAACATGCGCGCTATCTGGCTGTCGAGCTGGAACTGGTGAATAACCCCGACATTCGTATTTTTCATCGTGATGTTGAGGTTGATGTCGATACATGGCTTAAAAACAGAGTCGGAATCGAGTACGTTACAGACCCCAAAGAATATCCCAATGTCCGCGACAAAGTGATTGCGGATTTCTTTACCAATCATGTTGAAGATAAACTGGCCAATGAGCTAAAAGTCGATAATGTCATTGTGTATTTCCAGTTTAAGCCAAGCCCACGTATCTGGATTCAAACGCCAGAAATGCACGGCAATTGGGTTCGTGAACCCTTAAAAACCTATGCCAACTATAGCCCTGAGCTGGTGTTTGGCTGGCTACTTGGCGTTCCGCTTCTGTCTGCCATTATTATTTTGACTTTGGTGCGTCAGCTTAACCGCCCACTGCGCCGCTTACAAAATGCAGCCAATGCCTATAGTAAAACCGGTAAGGCGCCCTATTTGGGCACCAACCATGGTCCATTAGAGATTCGTCAGGTGAATCAAGCGTTTAATCATATGATTTATACACTTGAGCAAACCGAACGTGATCGGCAAATCATGCTGGCGGGTATTTCCCACGATTTACGTACGCCGCTTACTCGAATTCGTTTGACTGCCGAAATGCTACCCGATGAGTTTTTACGAGAAGGGCTGGTCTATGACGTCGATGATATGGACGCCATTTTAAATCAGTTTATTTCGTATATGCGCGATGGCTCCGACGAAGAACTACGCGACACCAATATTAATATTTTGCTGCAAGAATTGGTGGTTCAATTTAAACCACTCGAGATTCACTTCGAAGCACAAGATGTTCCGATTATTCCTGCACGTAGCTTGTCGCTAAAACGCCTGATTGCCAATCTGATTAACAATGCCAAACGCTATGGTGCAGAGCCAATCGAACTGACCGCACAGGTCGAAGGCGATCATATTCTGATTATTGTCGCCGACCACGGCGAAGGTATTCCAGAAGATCAGATCGAAGAACTGATGCAACCCTTTGTCCGCGGTAATTCAGCGCGAACGATTCAGGGCAGCGGCTTGGGGCTAGCAATTGTCAAACGGATTGTCGATATCCACCAAGGTGAGCTACTGATTCATAATCGTCCTGAAGGTGGGCTCGAAGCGCGTATTTTATTGCCTCTTCCAAAGCATTTAACCCCTGAGCCACTACCAGCCAATCCGATTGAAAAAATTAAGCAAAGTTTCTCAGATCGATTTTAAGTCGAATATATTTTCAGCAGATCTGTTTGAGTCGCGACTTATTTCTCAATGTTATTTTTTAAGTAAATAAATGAGTTAGAGGTACATCACAAAACATGATTATTGTATTTTTTTCAAAAATTAGACCTTAGCCTAACACGGCGTCAAAAGTAAACGAACAACGGTACAATCTGGCATGTGAACTAAAACAGATTGAGAGTAAACCCATGTCTTTAGATCGTATCCGATTGGCCTCATTACACAACAAAGTGATTAGCGCAGATGATGCTGCAGCATATATCCAAGACGGCATGACTGTGGGTATGAGCGGATTTACTCGTGCGGGAGAAGCGAAAGCGGTCCCACAAGCTTTAGTTGAACGTGCAAAACAAAACCCGTTAAAAATTACATTAATTACGGGCGCGAGTTTAGGGAATGACCTCGATAAACAGTTAACCGAAGCGGGTGTATTGGCGCGTCGCCTACCCTTCCAAGTCGACAATACCTTACGTCGTGCCATTAATAATGGCGAAGTAATGTTTATTGATCAGCACTTGTCTGAAACAGTTGAACAAATGCGTAATTTACAGCTCAAACGCCCAGACGTAGCTGTAATTGAAGCCATTGCGATTACTGAAGATGGCGGCATTATTCCTACCACTTCTGTTGGAAACTCTGCAAGCTTTGCCATCTTTGCTGAAAAAGTGATTGTTGAAATCAATACCTCTTTAAGCGAAGCGTTCGAAGGCTTACACGATATTTATATTCCGTCATACCGTCCAACACGTCAGCCAATTTCACTGACCAAAGTAGACGAGCGAATTGGTACCAGCGCCATTCAGATCGATCCTGCAAAAATTGTCGGGATTGTATTTAACGACACTGCCGATTCGCCATCGACTGTGACACTTCCAGATGATGAAACTCAAGGCATTGCCAACCACCTGATCGCTTTCTTTGAAAAAGAAGTGGCTGAAGGTCGTTTACCGCAAAATCTCGGCCCTCTTCAAGCCGGGATTGGTTCAATTGCCAACGCCGTACTGACTGGCCTGAAAGACTCAAACTTTGAAGATTTGGTCATGTACTCTGAAGTACTTCAAGACTGTACCTTTGAATTGATCGATGCTGGAAAAATGAAGTTTGCATCGGGCAGCTCGATTACCCTGTCGGCGAAATGCGGTGAAAAAGTGTTTGGCAACATTGAAGCCTACAAAGACAAGTTGGTACTTCGTCCGCAAGAAATCTCAAACCACCCTGAGTTGGTACGTCGTTTAGGGATTATCGGCATCAATACTGCACTTGAGTTCGATATTTACGGTAACGTCAATTCAACGCACGTGTGTGGAACCAAAATGATGAACGGCATTGGCGGTTCAGGCGATTTTGCACGAAATGCACACTTGGCTATCTTTGTCACCAAGTCGATTGCAAAAGGCGGTGACATCTCGTCGATCGTCCCAATGGTGTCGCATGTCGATCATTCTGAGCATGATGTTGATATCTTGGTGACCGAGCAAGGTCTGGCCGATTTACGTGGTCTGGCACCGCGCGAGCGCGCTGTGGCGATTATCAAAAACTGTGTTCACCCACTGTATCAAGATGCGCTTAATGACTACTTTAACCGTGCATGTGCCAAAGGCGGACATACGCCACACCTGCTACGCGAAGCATTGTCTTGGCATGTAAATTTTGAAGAAAATGGACACATGCTGGCCATCGAGCCTGAAGCTAAATCTGCTTAAGCCTTCCTTTTTTTCACCCAAAGCACTCTGATCACAGAGTGCTTTTTTTATACAAAAAAAAGGCTTATCAAGTGATTTCTTTTCTTTTATCTTAAGGCTTAAACATCATCACAAGAAGAACAACCCATGTTTATGATTCGCCAGTTTAGCCATACCGATATCGAAGATATTGTCAGTTTATGGGAGCTTTGCGGGCTGAGCCGTCCGTGGAACAACGCTGAAATTGATATTTTCCGTAAAACTGAACAAAACGATGGGCTGTTTTTAGTGGCTCTTCGCGACGAGCAACTGGTAGCGACCGTCATGGGCGGTTACGATGGACACCGTGGCTGGATCAGCTATCTGGCCGTTCATCCGCAGTATCAGCGTCAGGGCGTTGCCACTGCACTGGTTCAGCAACTAGAAAAGCGCTTGATCGCGCGTGGCTGCCCCAAGGTCCAGTTGCTGTTACGCAAGGACAATCTGGATGTACAAGGCTTTTACGATGAATTGGGTTATGAAGAAGTCGATGCCATTTGTTTAGGTAAACGACTGATCTCGGATTAGAGTATCGAACTAGCATGCTCTTGGTGGGTTATTAGCGTACCTGTACACCCACACGTAGCAGCACTGGAAAGCGCACCTCAACGATCTGATTCAGATCGGCGCAAGCTGCATTTAGCTCCTGTAATGGATCTGTACCTTTTTGCAAAATATAATGCTGAACAGCCGACCATGTGCCTAAATACTGTATTAATTGCTTAAAACTCCAACGCAGGCGAATGTCAAAGTTCGGCATCTGGATTTCCTGAAATGGAAATGGAATGGTACGGTAATGCTGATCGATATAACGCCGCTCTGGGTCCCAATGCCCTCTCAAGGTGTGATGATACAACTGCTGAATCTGCATATGGAACAAGAGATCATCCACCTCAATCAGTCCATATCCAATAATGGCAAAAATGCCACGGGGTTTCAGGGTACGCTTTACCTCGGCATAAAAGGCCTCAAAGTCAAACCAGTGTACGGCTTGCGCCACAGTAATCAAATCAAAGCAATGGTCGGGAAAGGTGGTTTTTTCGGCAGGTTGAACCTGATAACTGATGTTGTCGTAATATTCGGCATGATCGAGCTGGCTTTGACTGATGTCTGTGCCGACCACCTGCTCAAAATAAGGTGCCAGCATATGCGTGAGCTGGCCCGAACCTGCACCACAGTCCCATGCCAGATCACGCGTATGCACGTAACTTAAGAGATGCTGAAGCATGGCTTGCGGATATATCGGTCGAGCTTGCTGGTAACGCCGACTATCCAGTGAAAATAAATCCTTCACGCCTGATTGTCCTTATATTTTATTCTTCCTGTATAGCGCTACTATAAGTGAAAATTTTTACAGGCAAGCTAAAATTGTCAGACAAAAAAAAGCCCCTGATTGAATCAGAGGCTTTTTTGAATATGGTGGCGTGAGGCAGGATCGAACTGCCGACACACGGATTT